>JAIEDJ010000321.1 GCA_029068025.1 Oscillospiraceae bacterium
CCTTTGCTATAGCCGTGCTATCTGGTACGTTCGGGGGGAGCTTTACGATAAGCGGCTTCTTTGTCGCCTTGCGCACCGCCTTGGTAACGCCCGCCGCGCCCTCGCAGGTAACTCCCCACGCCGCGCCGCCCTCTTTAACGTTAGGGCAGGAAATATTCAGCTCGATCATGTCGATATCGGTAGGATCCAGCGCTTCCGCCGCCGCAATGTAATCGTCGATAGTCGCGCCCGCAATGTTCGCGATGATAACATTGCCGTCACGCTTCAAGGTCGGCAGATAATACTTTATAAATCCATGAACGCCGATGTTCTGAAGTCCAACGGAGTTAAGGATCCCCGAGTTCGCTTCCGCGATACGGGGCGGCGGATTGCCGAGCTTGGGATTGATCGTCATGCCCTTGCAGGAGATACCTCCGAGCCGGGATATCGGATAAAGATCCGTATAGCACTCGCCGTTGCCGTACACGCCCGAAGCCGCAATAACGGGATTCGGGAATTCAACTCCCGCGATCTTAACTGCAAGTGAAACGGTATCAGCCATTGAACTTCACCTCCTCAGCCTTGAATACGGGGCCTTCCTTGCATACTCTCGCGTAATAGTCCTCGCCGTTGCGAACCACCAGACACGAGCACACCACACAAGCACCCACGCCGCAGCCCATACGCTGTTCGAGCGAGATCTGACAGGGAACTTTTTTTTCTTTGCAGAGAGCAACCACCGCTTTCAGCATAGGCTCGGGGCCGCACGCCAGCACCGCCGCAATATCACCGGATAACTTTTCGGCAAGCGGCACGGTAACAAGCCCGTGAACTCCCACGTTGCCGTCATCCGTGCAGACAACAACGTCCGAGCCGTTAGCCTTGAATTCGTCCGTCAGAATGATCTTTGAGTAATCGCGGAACCCAAGCACCGCCGTGCAGTCCGCGCTCTTAACAGCGGAGACCCCCAGCAGCGGAGGCACTCCTATACCGCCGCCGACAACTATCACCTTGCCCTCGGGCAGCTTGAACCCGTTTCCGAGCGGAGCTAAAATATCAAGGCACTCGCCCTCGCTAACCTCCGCGATAGCCGCCGTGCCCTTTCCGCGAACCTCAAACACGAACCGCAGAGTTCCGCGCTCATTGTCGATACCGCAGATCGAGATCGGGCGGCGCAGCGTGAACCCGGGCGCGGCAATATTCGCGAACTGTCCCGGAACAGCCGCCGCGGCACATTCGGGAGCGCTCACAACAACGGAGTACACCCCCGCGCCGAGCGTTTTCTTTTCAACTATAGGATATTTCCCGCAAAAATAACTCATCGGTCATTTCTCCTTATCATCATCCGCAATTTTTGCTTTGATCTTTATTGCGGAATCGTCCTTCCGCGCTTTTTTGACTGCCGTCAGCGCTCTTATTCTATGCGTCATCAGCCGGATTATTATCACCGCCAGCAGCACGTCCAGTATATTCGGAACGCTCAACAGGTTTATCGGCTCTACGTTGGTCAGATCCTTAAAAGCGAACTCGACATTGAAGACCGCCACAAGCAGCGGTATCTTCGCAAGCGAGAGCGAAAACGCCCACTGATCATAAACGCTCTGCGCGTTTTCCGTTGTGATCTTATAGCGCTTGAATTTGCGGTCCTTAAGCGTCAGCTTTAAGTATGCCACACAAATTGCGACTGCGCATGACGGCGGCAGCAGCACCACCAGAAATCCAAGTCCAGTGAGGATCCTGAACACTTGCGAGAAATGCTGTGCCGCTATCACCACTACCACGACTGTCATCACAAGCGAGAACGCGTCGCATACGATCCGCGCGGGACGGAAGCGCCGTTTTACTTCAATATTGGCAATTTTCATATCTTTGTAATATCAACCAATTCAATATCGTCAATGCTTCTGTTCATTTCAAGGCAGTCCAGCAGCGCGTTGGCGGTGTCTATCGCGGTAAGGCAGACTATGGAGCGCTCCACGGCTTTTCTGCGCATTTTCACGGAATCCAGCGACGGCTTGCGTCCGGTCTCGGAGGTAGACACCACATAGCTTATCTCGCCGCTTTCAAGCAGCGTGATAACGTTCGGCTCCTTCTCCTCATGGATACGGTAAACGTGATTTGCCGCGATCATATTTCTGTTGAGTACCGAAGCCGTACCGCCGGTAGCATAGATCTTAAAGCCGAGTTCCTCAAAACGTGAAGCGATCTCGATCACCTCGTTCTTGTCCGAATCACGAACCGAAATAATTACGCCCTTACTGTTTTCATTAGTGCTGTGGAACTTGTACCCTGCCGCGATAAGCCCCTTGTACAGCGCCTCGCCGAACGTTTTCGCGATTCCCAGGCACTCACCCGTGGACTTCATTTCCGGACCGAGCTGCGTATCCACATCATGCAGCTTTTCAAACGAGAACACCGGAACCTTCACCGCAACATACTTCGCGTTAGGATACAGTCCGCTCTTGTAGCCCATATCCTTGAGCTTCTTGCCGAGAATTATTTTTGTCGCGAGATCGACCATCGGAACACCCGTTACCTTGCTTATATACGGCACGGTTCTCGACGAACGCGGGTTCACCTCGATAACAAAAACCTCGTGATTGTACACTACATATTGAATATTCACAAGTCCGATAACGTGAAGCGCCTTGGCAAGCTTCTCCGTGTAATCTATAATTACATTCTTGATATGCGTTGAAAGATTCTGGCACGGATAGATCGAGATAGAGTCGCCCGAGTGAATTCCCGCGCGCTCGACGTGCTCCATGATCCCCGGGATAACAAAGTCCTCGCCGTCGCAGATAGCGTCGACTTCGACTTCGGTGCCCATCATATACTTGTCGACAAGCACGGGGTTTTCGAGTTCGGTAGCCGTGATTATCGCCATGTATTCCTCAACATCACTGTCGCTGTGCGCGATGATCATATTCTGACCGCCCAGCACATAAGACGGACGGAGCAGCACCGGATAACCGAGCTTATTAGCTACTTTGAGAGCTTCCTCGGTGGTGAATACAGTATCACCCTGCGGTCTCGGGATCCCGCATTTTTCAAGCAGCTCGTCAAACAGCTCACGATCCTCCGCCGCGTCGATATCGGCGGCTTGCGTTCCGAGAATACGTACTCCCATTTCGGTGAGGTGCTTCGTGAGCTTGATAGCGGTCTGACCGCCAAATTGGACTACGCAGCCGTAGGGCTTTTCGGTCGCGATAAGCGCTTCAACGTCCTCGCGGGTAAGCGGATCAAAATACAAACGTGTTCCCGTGTCGAAATCCGTGGAAACGGTCTCGGGGTTGTTGTTGCAGATGATAGCCTCGCAGCCCTCTTCTTTCAGCGTCCACACACAGTGAACCGAGCAATAGTCGAACTCGATACCCTGACCGATACGGATAGGGCCCGAACCAAACACGATCACCTTTTTCTTGTCGGACGGATGATTTTCAATAAACTCCGCAGCTTCGTTTTCGCGGTCAAACGTGTTGTAAAAATACGGAGTGGAAGCCGCGAACTCGGCAGCGCAGGTATCTACCATTTTGTACACCGCGAGCCGTCTTTCTATTCCCTTGTCTGCGAGCTTCTGCCCCGAAATTCTCTCTATTGTCGAATCGAGATAGCAATATTTCTTCGCAAGCTCGTATTTTTCTTCGGTAAGTTCACCCTCGGCGAGCCATTTTTCCAAATTAACAAGATTATTTAATTTCGCGATAAACCACTTGTCGATTTTCGTGATATCGTGAATGGTATCGATCGAGATCCCGCGCTTGAGCGCCTCGAACACGCAGAAAGAACGATCTACGTCAATGTCCTCGAGTTTTTTGAGAACTTCCGCGTCTGTGAGCTTTGTAAACGCCTTCTTGGTCATGGTATCCATTCCGAGCTCGATGGAACGAACGGCTTTCATCATGCCTGCCTCAAAGCTCGGAGCAATTGCCATGATCTCACCGGTAGCCTTCATTTGAGTGCCGAGCGTTTTCTTGGCGTATACAAATTTATCAAAAGGCCACTTCGGGAATTTTACTAC
>JAIEDJ010000322.1 GCA_029068025.1 Oscillospiraceae bacterium
ATTCGAGATCTTGTTGATCTGCTTAAGGTACTGCAAATACCGTGCCGCGATCCTCAACAGTATTGTAAACACAAACCGCGTCTTAAGATTCGGCTGAACGCCCTTGACAACGCCCTTCGCAAGCTCGTCAAGTACAATATTGTCCTTTGCGCTTACCGTTATGACGTTGCTGTCCGTAATGATTATGGACATAGGCGTTGTGGAATACAGCAGCGTGCGGTCGGGATCGTTATCCTGCTCTGCAACAGGATAGTCCAATACGATCAGCGTCACACCGTCGTCGCTCTCGATACGCGACGGCTCCTCCTCATCGAGCGCGGCACGGATATAGTCGCGTTCAATGTGCATATTTTCTTCCAGATCCGAGATCTCGGTCTCGGTGGGAGCCGTGACACATATCCAGCACCCCGCCTGAACCTCGTCGATCTGGGTCATTTTATTATCCGAATTTTTGTAATAATTTACCAAACATCTCACTCCCCGCTTTTGCACAGAGAAGCGAGCTGCGATTATGAACGCAGCCGCTTCTCTGTTTTATTGTACTTCGACAGCTTTCTGCGTCTGCGCTCATAGTCCCACTTCCATTTTTCTTTATTTGAATCATCACGGCGATACCGCATATAACTCAACTTTATAATTATACCATATATGACAAAAAAATGCAAGGGCTTTTTACATAAAAAATCCCTGGCAAACGCCCGAGATTCAGCTTGTAAAAAAACCTCTCCGAGGGTAGGGGGGTATATGCGGGGCTTCGCCCCGCGCCCCATCAAAGGGCTTCGCCCTTTGAAATCCCAAAATAAGTACTTTTTCTACAGTCTGAATCCCGGGCAGCCGCCCGGGATCTTTGTTATTCAATCGTTTTCGCGCCTTTTCATAACGCTCATATAGGCGGGACGTATGATCCTGCTCGCGGTGGACAGCTCCTCGATACGGTGAGCGCTCCAGCCGACTATTCTCGCGATAGCGAATATCGCCGTGAACAGCTCGCTCGGGATCCCCAGCATATCATACACAAAGCCGCTGTAGAAATCCACGTTGGGGCTAACGCCCTTCATGATCTTGCGCTTCTGCGCGATGAGCTTGGGAGCCGCGTCCTCTATGTACTTATACAAAAGCAGATCGTCCTCGCGGTGCTTTGCCGCGGCGAGCTTCTCAACATAGCCGCGGAATATCCTCTCGCGCGGGTCGGAAAGCGAATACACAGCATGTCCCATTCCGTAGATAAGCCCCTTGCGGTCGAACGCCTCTCCCGCGAGTATCTTCCCGAGATAATCGCTGACCTCGTAGTAGTCCTTGGTATCCTTGACGTTCTCGCGGATATTCTGCATCATCTCCATGACCTTGATGTTTGCGCCGCCGTGCTTGGGGCCTTTCAGAGAGGACATAGCCGCCGCGATAGTAGAATATGTATCGGAGCCCGAGGACGTGACAACACGTGTCGTAAAGGTGGAATTGTTACCGCCGCCGTGCTCCATATGCAGCAGCAGCGCAACGTCCAAAACCTTTGCCTCCAGATTTGTGTAGCTCTTGTCGGGACGCAGCATCATCAGCAGATTCTCGGCTGTGGAAAGCGCGGGATCGGGACGGTGGATGTACATACTCTCATCGTTCTCATAGTGATTATACGCGTGATAAGCATACGCCGCCAGCATAGGAAACCGCGCGATCAGCAGAATACACTGATACAGGCTGTCAGAGAGAGTTCCGGAAAGCGTGGTGCTGTCATAAGAAGCCAGCGTCAGAATACTTCTCGTCATCGAGTTCATAATATCCTTACTGGGCGCTTTCATAATAACGTCGCGCGTGAAATTGGTAGGCAGACAGCGGCATTCTCCGAGTATCGAAGTAAATTCCGCGACCTCCTCATCGGTCGGCATTTCACCGAAAATAAGAAGATACGCCGCCTTCTCAAATGTAAAGCCGTTCTCGCCGCTCATGGAAACAAGGTCTTTAACATTATAGCCCCTGTACCACAGCTCGCCGTCGCACGGCGACTCCACTCCGTCGACGGTCTTAAAGGAAACCATTTTGGAAATGGTGGTAAGCCCCGTCAGAACGCCCTTTCCGTTAATATCGCGCAGTCCGCGGTTTACTCCGTATTGTTTGTAAAGATCATCGGAAATAGCGTCGTTTCTGATACAAAGATCCTGTTTATTCTCCGCGTATTCCCTAACCGGATTGATCATAAAAAACAACCTCCTGTCGTAATATATGTATTTTTTGCGGCAGGGGGATACTCCCCTATAATATAAATTATATCACATCTGAGGTCAAAAAGCAAGACAAAACAGCAAATTTTCACAAATTCATCACATATGGCGCTTGACAATATCGTCAAAAGATCCTATAATTTAGTTAAAAAGAATATAAAAATAATTAATTCGGCAAAGGCCTTTTCGCCAAAATCAACGTTATAAAAGCGCAGGCAATTTGCGAAAGCAATCGGCGCGGATTGAAGCGCGAAGCGCAGCGTGACAAGCCGTGCCGATTGGCTAGGACAGAACGAGCGAAGCGAGTGCAGTCCGGTTCGCAAATTGCAAATTAAAATAAGGAGGAATTATGGACTCTATCGACATAAACACCGGTCTTACCGCCTCTCAAGCCGAATCACGCGCCGCAAACGGACGATCCAACAGCGGCTCCGACATAAAAACCAAAAGCTCGTTCCAAATCGTCTGTGAAAACGTTTTCACGCTGTTTAATCTGATAAATCTGATTCTCGCTGTTATGGTGATCTCCGTCGGCAGCTACCGCAACGCGCTCTTTATGGGCGTAGTGATCTGCAACACCGCCATCGGAATATTCCAGGGAATTCGCGCAAAACGCGCTATAGACAAGCTCTCGATAATCTCCGCGCCGAAAGCGCGGGTCATCCGCGACGGAAATGAAGCGACCATTCCCGTCGGAGAAGTAGTGCTGGACGATATTATGATCCTGTCATCAGGAATGCAGATCTGCGCGGATGCCGTTGTGCTCGAAGGCGAATGTGAAACCGACGAAAGCCTTATCACCGGAGAAAGTGACGCGATCTTCAAGAAAAACGGCGACGAGCTTTTCTCGGGGAGCTTCGTGGTCTCGGGACGCGTCAAGGCTCAGGCAATACGCGTCGGCGCGGAATCCGCGTCTGGAAGGATCACCGGCGGCTCCAAATACATCAAAAAGGGCGATTCCGAAATGATGAAGTCCATCAACCGCATAATAAAGCTCGTATCGATATGTATAGTACCGTTCGGCGCAATAATGCTGTATAAATCACTTGTCGTGCTGAAACAGCCGCTCGAAGCGTCGATCACCGCGATGACGGCGGCGCTTATCGGAATGATCCCCGAGGGACTGGTTCTCCTGACGGGAATAGCGCTGGCGGTGAGCGCTATACGGCTTTCACGAAACAACACCCTGTGCCGCGACCTGTATTGTGTGGAATCTCTGGCGCGTGTGGACGTGTTGTGCCTTGACAAGACGGGTACCCTCACCGAGGGCTGCATGGAAGTCGTTAAAACAGAGCCGCTCGGCAGCAGTGACGGCGATATTGATCTTGACACCGCGCTGAACGCCTTCGTAAGCGCTTTCCCCGAACCTAATTCCACGCTTAAAGCCCTAGCAGAGCGCTATAGCGGCGGCACCGCACACACGCTCCGAAACACAGTTCCCTTTTCTTCGGCGCGGAAATGGAGCGCAGCGGAGTTTGACGTGCTTGGAACATTGGTTCTCGGCGCTCCCGAATTCGTTATGGGTGAAAATTCTGCACAAATATCCGAAATGTGCGCAAAATATTCCGCAAACGGCATGAGAACACTTGTTCTGGCACGTTCCCCACTGCCGCTTCCCGAGCATCCGGGCGCTCTGCCGCAGGATCTCCGCGCAGTGGCTCTGATAGTGCTTTCGGATAAGCTCCGTCCGTCCGCTCCGGCAACTCTGGAGTATTTCAGACAGCAGGGAGTGGATATCAAGGTGATCTCCGGAGACGATCCCACCGCCGTTTCCATGATCGCTAAACGCGCGGGATTGGAGAACGCCGGGAGCTTTGTCGATATGAGCCGCGTTCCCGATGGCGATATCCCGAACGCCGCCGAGAAATATTCCGTTTTCGGGAGAACCACCCCCGATCAGAAGCTGAGACTGATCAAAGCGCTTAAAGCCTGAGGACCCAAGACCGCCATGTCGGGAGATGGCGTATAAGACGTTCTTGCACTGCGCGAAGCTGACTGCTCCATAGCTATGCAGTCGGGCAGCGACGCTGTCCGCGCCGTTTCACAGCTCGTTCTGATGAACTCTGATTTCTCATCAATGCCGCCGGTAGTTCAAGAAGGCCGCCGCTGCATAAACAATATACGCCGTTCCGCGTCGCTGTTCCTTACCAAGACTATTTTCTCGTTTCTGCTGACGGTAGTATACCTGTTCCTGCCGCTGAACTACCCGTTCAAGCCGATACAGCTGACGCTTATCAGCGCGGTCATCATCGGGATACCGTCATTTCTTCTGGCATTGGAGACTAACAAGGAACGCGTTTCAAGCGGTTTTTTGTCGCATATTTTCAAAAGATCGGCGGCGGGCGGCATATCGGCGGCTCTTGGAGCAGGGCTGCTGACTGCCGCCGAAAATATCTGGAGCATTGCTCCGGAAACAGCGTCGACGATGGCAACGGTCATCACTGCGGCGGCTTTTTTCGGAACGCTGTTCCATGTATGCCGTCCGTTTACCAAGCTGCACGCCGTTATGTTCATAGCGCTGATGGCTCTGTTTACGGGAGCGGCGCTGTTGTTCCCGAAGGTGTTCTATCTTGTAGAGCTTACCGCTGTTCAGGCGGTGATACTTGTCGTGCTTTGTGCCGCTGTTATTTTGGTGCAGGCGGGACTGCGTGTTATTTTGAACAAAATAAAGATCAAGGATTAATTGCTTTTTCCTATTGAAAATCATCAAAAATTGTGATATAATAAATAATGATACGCACTCGCGCGAAGCGCAACCGTGATTCTCAAGGGACTCGTCCCTTGAGCTGGGTTTGGGGCAGAGCCCCAATGGGGTCAATGGGCTCCGCCCCTTGACCTCGCTTAAGGGCGTCGCGCCCTTAAGAATCCCGGTTTTTAACTTTAAAATAGCTTGCAAATTTTAATTATTCATGGTGATCCAATGAACTATTCACTAAACATCGGCGAGTGGAACAGTATTTTCGCAGTTCCCTCGTCAATAGTTGACAAATACATCAAACTCGCGGGAGCAAATTCCTTGAAGCTGCTGCTCTATCTGCTGCGTCACGGCGGCGAGGAATTCTCCGAGAATAAGCTAAAAACAGATCTTGGGTTTACCGAATCGGGCGAGCTTGAGGATGCCGCGCTTTTCTGGATACAGCGCGGAATTATCCGCTATTCCAACGAGGAAAAGGGCGGGCTTGCTGCAAGCGGGGCTGTCGAGAAGCAAACTTCAGCTGAGCCGCCGATATCGTCAAACGTTCTCCCCGCCGAAAGCCCCGTTTATATTCAGCAGACGATCGAGGATATCCCCGATGTGAAGCCAAATGAACGCATATCTCCCGTAAACGTCGATTCACGCGAGATAGCGGCAAGGATCAACACCGATCCCGAAATACGTATGCTTTTCACCGAAGCGGAGAAAATATACGCTCGTCCGCTGCGTCCGCGCGATAATCAGACTATAATCGCTCTGGTGGATCATTACGGACTGCCCTCGGGCGTGGCGCTTATGCTGCTTTCATACTGCTTTAAGGCGCAGAAAACGTCCCCTAACTACATACAGTCCGCCGCCGCGGGCTGGGCACAGGACGGGATCGACACCATCGAAAAAGCGGACGCGAAAATTCGTTTTCTGGAACGCCAGAACGACTTTGAACAACGCCTGCGAGATGCCATGGAAATGACCTCGGGACTTACTCCACAGCAGAAAAAATATCTCGCTGTCTGGACGGACGAATGGAAGTTCTCTGAGGAAATGATACTTCTTGCCTGCACCAAGACCGTTGACCAGATCGGAAAATGGAAGGCAAGCTACACCAACAAGATCCTCGAGAACTGGAAGCGTGACGGGATCTCCACCCCTGCTGCCGCCGACGCGCCAAAGCAGCCCGTTATGCAGGCAGCACAGCATTCGTCGTCGTTTGATACGAACGATATAATGTCCAAAATAAAGAACCGTTATAAAAATTAACAGAGGTACCTATGCCATACAGTAAAAAAATATTAGATACGGCTCTGGAGCGGCTGGAGCGGCGAAAGCTCGGGAACAAGCTCACCGCCGAACGCCGTCACGCCGAGGTCTGCGCGGCAATACCCGAATACGGAGCATTGGAGCTTTCGCTTGCCGATACAATGACACGCTCCATTGCCGCCATGGCGGAAAGACGAACGGATTCCCAAGAGATAATAGCAAAGGCGCTTGAGGAAAACGCCTTGATACAACAAAAAATGGCACGGCTTCTCACCGGCAGCGGATTCCCCGAAAACTACACCGCGCCGATATATACCTGCGAAAAATGCCGCGATTCGGGAAGCGTGGACGGACGCTGGTGCGACTGCTTCACCAAGCTGCTCAACGTCGCCGCTTCAGAAGAGCTGAACGCGTCCTCGCCGTTAAAGCTGTGCACGTTTGACAGCTTCGACCTGTCGCTCTACCCCGAAACAGTCGATCCGGTGATCGGTGAAAAACAGCGCACGGTCATGGAGAATAATCTTAATGACTGCGTTAAATTTGCCGAGAGCTTCAACGGAAGCGGCTGCGGACTGCTTATGCTGGGTGACACGGGGCTGGGAAAGACCCACCTGTCATTGGCGATAGCGAACGCGGTCATCAAGAGCGGATACAGCGTCGTATACAATTCAACGCCCGAGCTTATGCGTCAGCTTGACAAGGAGTTCTTCGGCAGAGCGGACACCGACACCATGCAGCTCATCACTTCCTGCGATCTTCTGATCCTTGACGACCTCGGCGCGGAGACAAAATCCGACCGATATATCTCAATGCTGTACGAGATCGTAAACTCCCGCCAGAACAGACAGATCCCAATGATCGTAAACAGCAATCTCGCTGTTGAGGAAATAAAAAACCGCTATCAAGACAGAATATGGTCAAGACTGTTTTCACTGCGTGTGCTTCTATTCTGCGGCAGCGACAACAGACTTAAAACATAAACAGTTCGCACTTGGAAGCTCCACCATCTATTGATTCGGAAAAAATCGTTTGATCAAGAGCAACGCAATACACACGCAGCAAAAACTCTTATGCTAAGAGCAGCGTTATAATGATGCAGACAATTTGCGAAAGCAAACGCGGAAGCGGAATGGAGCGCGAAGCGCGTAATGAGCATTTCGCGTTTGGCTAGGGCTAAGTGAGCGAAGCGAACGCAGCTCGTTTCGCAAATTGATTTAAAATAAGGAGGAAATATCATGGGAAAACTTAAGATCGGAATACTCACCAGCGGCGGCGACTGCCCCGGACTCAACGCCACCATCCGCGGAGTGGCAAAGGCCACCTATGAGCTTTTCGGCGAGGACAAGGTAGATATCATCGGTATCCACGACGGCTATCACGGACTTATCCATGGCGTGTATAAGGAAATGCAGCCGATGGATTTCTCCGGTATCCTCACCACGGGCGGCACGATCCTCGGCACCAAACGAACTCCCTACAAGATGATGCAGGTCATCGAGGACGACAAGGTCGACAAGGTCAAGGAGATGAAGCAGACCTACAAGGAGCTTGGTCTTGACTGCCTGTTCACTCTTGGCGGCAACGGAACCCACAAGACCGCCAATATGCTTTCCGAGGAAGGATTGAACGTTATCGGTCTTCCCAAGACCATTGATAATGACATTTTCGGCACAGACGTGACGTTCGGGTTCCACAGCGCCGTGGACGTAGGAACTGAGGTCATTGACAGGATCCATACCACCGCCAATTCTCACGGCCGTATAATGGTCATTGAGATCATGGGCAACAAGGCAGGCTGGCTGACGCTGTACAGCGGCGTTGCTGGCGGCGCGGACATAATCCTGATACCCGAGATCCCGTTTGATATAAACAAGGTAGCAAATGCCTGCCAGAAACGCGCGGACGCTGGCAAGGCATTCTCGATAGTCGCCGTTGCGGAAGGCGCGTTCGACGTTGAGGAAGCAAAACTCAAGAAAAAGGAACGTGCGAAGCTCCGCGCCGAACGCGGAGAAACCACGGCTACGGCGCGTATAGCACGTCTTATAGGCGAAAAGACCGGGCTTGAAACAAGAACGGTAGTTCCCGGGCACATCCTGCGCGGCGGCTCTCCCTCCGCCTATGACAGAGTTCTGGCAACGCAGTTCGGAGCGCACGCAGCACAGCTCTTAAAGCACGGAAAGTTCGGATACACCGTCGCAATGGTTGACGGAAAAATAACTCAGAATCCGCTCAGTGATGTAGCTATGAAGACAAAATTCGTGGAAGAAGACGATCAGATGGTGATCACCGCAAGAAATATCGGGATCTCCTTCGGAAATAAGTGACGATCCACAGCACTTGACCGTTAATAACAGCCTGTTCGTTATTCGGCAAAGCCGAACACTGCGCCAAATAATGAACAGGCTCTTATTGTTTTCGGCGGAGAATAACATTATTTTACAATTTTTGCACCATTTTTGAAATTTTTTTAAAAAAAGCCTTGACAACAAGCGTGAAATATGATATAATATTTTTTGTTAAGCGGTCTTATACAGACGGCGCATAAAATATCGCGGGATGGAGCAGCTCGGTAGCTCGTCGGGCTCATAACCCGAAGGTCGTAGGTTCAAATCCTGCTCCCGCAACCATAAA
>JAIEDJ010000323.1 GCA_029068025.1 Oscillospiraceae bacterium
CCCGCAAGCGTGTTTCGCTGCGCGAAACCCACTTGTGGGAGCGCTTTTTGAAATTTGCAGTCACCCACGCATTGTTGATCTCGGCTTGAGCGCTTGTGCTCAGGTTTTGCATGCAGCTCTTGGCTAAAATAACCGTCAGCTGACAATAAGCCCGCCGTCATCGGGCAGCGGCGACTTGTACGGCTGCTGTCCCGAGAAATTCACCGAAAGCTGATGATACGGCGACTTAAGCGAGAGCAGATTCCCCTTGTCGTCGGCGGTGACAGTGACCGTCTTGTCGTCAAGAGCGACCTGCGCCGTAAGTATCCCGTTCTCACTGACAAGCTGCGAGCTGTCAATGACCGCAAGCTGTTCAAGAGCGGAACCTATCACCTTCGGCAGCAGCGAATATTCGGTATTTTCATCAACTTTAAACTTGAGATCCCCGAGCTTCGCCGTATAGCCGTTTACCCCGAACGCGACAACCACGCCGCTCAGCTCCTTAGGCTCCGTGAAGGTGAATTCCCAGTCGTTAGCGCCCGCGCGGATAATGTCCGCCTTGGCGTTCAGCCTGTCGCACTTTATCTCGGCGCTGACCGAGTAGCTCTTGTTGAAATCGGGCTTGCTCCCGGTAAACGGCAGCTTCCCGTTGCAGCCGCAAAGCGACACTGCGGTCAAAACAGCCGCACAACCCGCGGCGATCCTCTTAAAAATTTTCAGCAAAGTAACTCCCCCAATAAATTTAATTGAAGGAATCGGTCAAGAACACCTGCGGCAGCACGTCGATGATATCGCTTGCGAGCACACACGCCTGCGGCACGTCGCTCGATACCCATTCCGCCGCGAACCCGTGACAGTAAGCCGCGTCAGCCGCCGCGAAGATCGGCTCCGCGCCCTGAGCGATCAGACCGCCGATCATGCCGCACAGCACGTCGCCGCTGCCGCCCTTCGCAAGCGCGGGATTACCCGATGTATTGACCGCCGTACGCTCTCCGTCGGTGATCACGGTATTAGCGCCCTTAAGTACGACCGTCACGCCGAATTCGCGCGCGAACCTCACCGCCGCGCCCATGCGGTCACGCTGTACAGCGTCCACCGTAAGCCCGCTTATCCGCGAGAATTCCATAGGGTGCGGCGTGATCACGGTAGCGCCTGTCCGTTCCTTCAATACATTTATATTTTGGGAAATAGAATTTATTCCGTCCGCGTCAATAATTATCGGACAAACGGCGTTTCTGATAACAAATTCCGTGATTTTTCGCGTGTTTTCGCTGTTTCCGAGACCGCACCCGATCATTACCACATCTGTTTTTTGAAGGATCTCGCGCAGTATCTCCTCCGACCCCTCGCCAACAAACCCGTCAGCCGTTTCGGGCAGCGGAAGGAAAGTGCTTTCAATAAGAGAACCCGCAATTGAAGTAACGACCGACCTCGGAGCTGCCAGAGTAGTCAGCCCCGCTCCCGTTCTCAGCGCCGCTTGCGTGCTCATGACCGCCGCGCCGCAGTAGCGAAGGCTTCCCGCGATATTCAGCAGCCGCCCGAACGTTCCTTTATGTGAACTCGGAGCGCGTCTCGGTAGACACTCGCGGCAGCCCGCGTCGGTAAGCACCGCCGAAAACTCGCGGTAACACTCCCCCGGTATGCCGATATCGAGAATATCCAGCTCCCCGAGAAGATCGCGGCAGTCCGGCGCAAGAACACACTTCTTCATTGCCGCCAGCATAAACGTCCTTGTGGGACGAAAGCACTTTGCGTCGAACTCGCCCGTATCGGAGTTCACGCCGCCCGGAACGTCCACGGCATATCTTACGGGACGGCTGTTCGCCGCTTCAAACAGCTGCGCCGCCCTCTCGGAAAGCGTTCCGTGAAATCCCGTCCCGAACACACATTCCACGATTATCTCGGCATTGTGAATAAGCGTCAGACACTTCTGCTCGTTATCGGTATAGTTAAATATAGTCCTGCTGAACAGCTTTTCAAAATGCTCCCGCGCACAGTCCGTCCTCGGTTCGCCGTTCACAAGAATGACGCTGACTCTGAATCCGAGCTCAACAAGCCGCGCCGCGATAACGAATCCGTCGCCGCCATTGTTTCCCGAGCCGCACAGCACCACGACAGAGCACGGCTCGCAGGACTTGCCTATGCGCTCCGCCACGGCGTTCCCCGCGTTGCTCATCATCTCCGAGTACGAAATAAATCTTGCGTCACATTCCTTTTCGGCAGCCTTCATCTGCGCCGTATCGACCAGAAAGCCCATCTCTTCACTCCTTATTTTAAATAAATTTCAAAATACACGTCACCACGGCACGCCCCGCGCCTTTGGCGCTCCGCTTAGCCGTGCTGACGGTACCGGGCGAAATTAAAATTTCGCCCTTTTTGAAATTCACTGCTCTATCGTTCGTTGCTCTTGGCGTGAGAGCCTTTACCGCGCTTTTATCACGGTGCTCTCGGCTAAGAAATCGTCTTTGCGGCGTTGATAATGCCGGATAGTTTGCTTCACTCTTCCAAATACTCGCCAACCATTATCTTTCAAGCGGCTTCGCGGCTGTCGAAGGTCTTAGTCCTCTTCCCATCCTTAAAAAGATATGTCTCATAAAAACACATATCCTCTTGTATTGTTCCGCCGCTGTAGCCCGTCCAGTTCACTTTCAGCTCACCCTCGCCGATAATTTCAAACTCCCAGACTTCATCATACGCAGGACCGAAATTCAGAAAAAAACGATCGTCGTAATGATCGACTTCGCGCAGAATATCATTTCTGCTGAATTCATACTCATAAAAAATACCGGCAGAACCGTTAGCATCCATTCTGAAAATGACCCGATCCCTTTTCGCGCTTCGCTCCCGCCAGATCGGTATGTTCTGCATAAAAAGAATAGCCAGCGATCCGACAACCGCCGCAATAACGATGATCAAAGCGATCCTTCGCCTGTTTTCCATGATCAGCCCCACCTCACTATTCCAGGTACCCGCCGACCACGCTCTCAAGCAGATCAATCAGCTCATCGTCCATGTACTCGAAATCGTCGGGGATATTCAGGCACACGACCCTCTTATCCGCGACGATATCGGAATAATTTTCACGGATCCTGCGCAAATGCTTCTTCTCCATACAGAAGATAATATCCGCGCGTGACAGCATACCGGGCGTGAGCTTCACTCGTGCGCCCGTCTCCGTCCCGGCTGAATTCGCGTGGATCCCGTCACGCCCGTTGAATATCCGTTCCGCCGTAAGACTTCGCCGCTTGTTGCGGCTGCAAACGAACAGCAGCTCCACTTAATTCCGCTGTCCCGCCGCGTACTCTCCGCAGTTGACATCCAGCACCGGACGAACGGGCTGTATCAGCGCGTCCTCATACTGAGCCGGCCATTGCGGCTCCCACTGCATCTTTCCGTTTTGGTCAAGACTGTCCACCGTGTCGCCGCTCTTGATCGGGAACTCATTCTCGAACTGATAGCTTGCGAGGTTGTAGACATAGTTCACAACATGATTCGGATCAATTCCGTGGAAATGCAGCTGAATATCCGCCGCCCTGAACGCGTAAAACCCGATAGTATCAACGATCATATCGTCCTCGGTGCCGTTGATCCTGAAAAACCGCGCGTTGACCGCAAGA
>JAIEDJ010000324.1:0-4045 GCA_029068025.1 Oscillospiraceae bacterium
CTGTACTATTATATTCGGTTTTTTAAAAAAGTATACAATTGTTTCTATATTTTCCCATAACCAAATGTTAAAAAGACAATAACGCCACAACTTACGCAGGATTAATTATAATAAAACGCCTTCACAGGCGCGAACTCCAAGCCCTCTTGCCCGCAAAGTTCTCCGAAATCGCCGACCCTGCCGCCGTCATTCCACTTATACCACAGCTCATAGAGCGCCTTATAGTAACGAAATTCGGCGGCAAGCCCATCATGAACTTCCTTTTCCGCGAGAATTTTTTCGCATATGCCGACACATTCCTCATAATATTCACGGGCGATACAGCAGCCTTCGGGAAAGTGGTGCGCCCCGAATCCAAGCTCGTCCAACTGCGCGTTAAAGTACAGATCGACGGTCAGCTGGTCGCACTCCGGGTGACGGTACGCGCGTTCGAGTATCTCATAAGGACTGTGTTCGTTTTTCGGATCGTGCGGGTTGCAGTACTTCCCGAAAAGCTGATACTCCCAGCGCATCTGCGGCATTTTGTTCCGATCACATTCACGCATAAGATAATCGAACACCAATCCCGACAGCTGAAACGGCAACTGTGAAGTTCCCCGGAACCCGAATTCCCTAAACCTGGGGTATCCGCCGTCCTCAAGAATATCGCAGCAGAATTGATAAAGTATGCCGTCCGCCTCAACTTCCGGAACGTTCGCCTTAAAGCTGTCCGCGAACTCAAACAGGAGCTTGTTGGCCTGCTTTTTCAGCCCTTTATCAACCAATCCGATATATTCATCCACTCCAGACTTGAATTCTTCATATGTCATAGTGTCAACCTCATAGCTATTGCGTCATCGTCCCCGTAATACAGCTCGCGGACGTAGACCTTCTCAAAGCCAAAGCTCTCGTACAGCGCTATGGCGGCATTGTTTTGACTAGCTGCTTCAAGATAACAGGTGACCGCACCCTTGTCCCTCATCTTATCCAGAAGCTCTGTCATCATCTCGCGGGCAATACCCTGCCTGCGGTGCTTTTCAAGCGTTGCGATCTTCATGACCTCCGCCTCGTCCGCGATAACGCGCCCGACGGCAAACCCGACAACTCTGCCGTCACGCCACGCCACCGAGCTTACCGACAACGGATGAGATATCTCAAACACCATAGATTCCCATGTCCAAGGATTTTTAAAGCATTGAGAGTCTATTCCGCAAATGATATCGTAAACCTCCATAATACAGTCCCCCTTCCAAGCCCGATAAACAAAAAAGGATCGGATAAGTGCGGCACAAACGCCGAACCGTTCCCGATCCCTTGTTACTTCATGATATCGACTGTCAAAATCGGTATGATTCAGAAATCTATGTCGTTGACAGCGGATTTAGCAAGCGACAATTCCTTCTTCGGAATACGCTTCAGCGGATCATAAGCGAACTTTTTGCAGGCATCATAAGCCTTGACCTCGCCGAATTTTTCGCAGGTTATAACCTCGCCATTCATGGCCTTTGCCATCTCGCAGTATTTGCAGGACGGCTTTATATTGTTGCCGAACAGTTTCTTCTTTGCCATAACGGAATCCCCCCTCAAAAAAGCTATCAAGAACCGCAATTATATTTTTATGCGGACTATATCTCTGATATCATTATATCACGTTTTTTCAAAAATGTCTATAGAAGCAAAAGAAATAAAACGACAAATTTCCCGCTCTGTTTTGTGGATTTTCACTAAATTCAAGAAAAATCAGTCATTTTTTGAATAAATAGGAAGCACATTTTCGGTTGAATTTTTTCCGAAATCGTTGTCTGAGGTCACGATATGCAGCGGCAGTCCGTTCAAGTGCGGCTTTGCCGCCTCACCGAGCATCGGGAAGATCACCTTGTTTCCGTCCTCCGAAATATCCGCGATCAGAAGATAACCGTCACTGCCGTTAAGGCGCACTCCGCGCAGCCAGAGCTTGTTTACTCCCGAAAGACCTTTGGCGGCTTCACACAGCTTGTTTGACAGCACCATCGGATACGGATCGGGCGCGTAGACCTCGGCGGGCGTATCCGACGTGATAACATGACGCGCATGACCCTTAGTATGGATCTGCTTCTGCTCAAACCAGTTCAGCGCCATTGATCTCGGGATCTGAAGATTATCCGAAAACGGATTGACCACCAACCCCCAGCATTTTGCGTTGCTTTCGAGAACGGACGCACAGCTGTCAAAGTCAAGCGTCATATTATAGGGCAGCTTGTCGTCACCAGCGTCCCACTTAGCGAACTCCTCATTATCGGTGAAGATCGGCATGAAATCGTTTCCGCCGCCGTTTAGGAGCATAAACGCGACTTTTGTCCCGTCTTTCACGACGAGCTTTCCCTTCTCGGAAACAGGCTCCTCGGAAAGACTCACGGGCGCAAGCACCTTCGCATGCAGCGCAAGCTCGTCCGCTATCTGTCCCAAAATCTCGCCCGCCGCCTTCTTATCGTTGGCGAACGCGGACTTATATTTCTCCATCAAGGCGCTGAGCTTGTGGTTTTTTGTTTTTTCGTTGACCGTAATAATAGCCATAAATTTACTCCTTATTTAAAAGAATTTCAAAATACGCGTCACCACGGCACGCTCCGCGCTTCGCGCTGCGCTTAGCCGTGCTGACGGTACCGGGCGAAATTAAAATTTCGCCCTTTTTGAAATTCACTGCTCGATTAAATTGTTGTCTTTTTTGTAAGAGCCTTTGCTGCGTGTTTATTGTGTTGATCTTGCCGTAAGTGCCATTTCAGCGCGTTTATAATGTTTATCTTAGCGTCTGCGCAAAGATAAACGTGACAAAAACGGCACAAAGCGCCCAAGCCAAGATCAACATTGCGTGGGTGACTACAAATTTCAAAAAGCAGTCCCGCTCGGCGCAGCGAAACGAAGTGTAGCGAAGCCGAGTGGGGCTGGCTAGGCGGGCTTCGCCCGCCGGTTTTGAAATTTTTTGATAAACAGCCCCTCGTCAACATTATAAAACCAGCCGCGATCAACACTGCAAAACCAGCCAAGATCAACCCCGCAAAATAATTCGGGTTCAACCACGCAAAACATTTGAGAACAGTATTATTTAATGATCGCCGCAATGGAGATGTCGTCACGGCTGCCGCAGCGCGAACGCGTTTTCAGGTGTTCGCCGAGCGGCGACGTAGCGCCGTCGTTCACCGCGGTCAGCACACGCCGTCCGAATTTCAGAAAATCACTTTCATTTAAAAACGAATTTATCAGCCCGTCGCTCGATAACATTACTCCCGAATATCCGCCCTCGCGGTAAAAATACCGGAAGTTTCCGATAGCGTCGTTGTCGCACAGCGACGTTGTCAGATTTCCGACGAGCTTTGCGTCCTCGGGCATGGGGAAGATCATTTCGCCGCCGTCCAGTGCACAGAAGCTGCCGTCGCCGATCTGAAGTCCGAAGCAGATATTCTCCGTCAGTCCCGCAACGATAAGCGTGGCGCCGTACATAACCTCGTTTGCAATGCCGCCGTGCTTTTCCACAATAGCCTTCTCGCGGCCGTTCAGCGGAAGAAGCTTGATGTGCGCGGCTATCTCGCTGTTCCAGCCGCAGATGATGTTAGCGGCGATCCTCCGCGCGGTGTTTGACGGATTATCCGGAAATATTTTATCCAGACCGTTGTTCCGCTCACAAAAATCACAGATGGAGCGTATGGCGATACGTGTCGCCATCTCGCTGCCCGCCGCGGAGCGGAAGTGCTTTTCGCTGCCGTGACCGTCCGCGACCGCCGCCACGGCAAAGCTGTCGCCCATATAAATGCGCGCGCTGTCCTGACAGCCCTCGCCGATTTCCTCATGCGACGCGCCCTTGACCGACAGAGCGTAGCCCTTGAACGGCATTACCAGCCTTCCTCGATATCGGCGGTGATCTCGTCGCTTTCAGCGAATTCGCGGATCTGCTCGGCGGCGGATTCCTGCTTGGAGCGGAAGTCCTCCTCGGTCTCCGCAAGGCGGACGCTGCGGCTTCCGATCTGCGACGACGTAACGGCAACGAACTTCACGAGCTTTGCGAGAGCCTCGCCGTTGTGCGCGGTAACAA
>JAIEDJ010000324.1:4055-6057 GCA_029068025.1 Oscillospiraceae bacterium
GTAACAACGCTGTCGGGGTTGCCGGTGAAGCGCGAAAGTATATCGAAATCCGCGTCCTCGCCGATAGCGACAGCCGCCTTGATACCTGCCGAATACCAACGGTTACGGCGCAGCTCGTCCAGACCCTTTTCAAAATTATCGGTGGGATAACCGTCGGACATCAGTATCATAACAGGCGCGAACGAAAGTGACGGAGAACTCATAAACGAGTTTCTCGAGAGCTTTGCGGAAAGCTCGGTGAACGCGCTGCCAAGGTCGGTGACGTTCTCCGCGTCAATTGGCTTCCACTCGAACTCGTCAACGGAGATAGGTTCTTCGTACATCCACTCGCTGCCGCCCGAGAACTTCAGCACGGCGATCTTGATATCAGCGTCCGCGCCGCCTATCCCGCGTATCTCGGGGATAAGCTCCTCCATAACTGAATTGACAGTGCCGATCTTGCTGCCGCCCATGCTTCCCGAGCAGTCGATCAGGAAAAACAGCACCATTGATTTTTTCGCGATCTCTTCCGCGTCGTCAAACGGATTTAAAGGTGTATCGGACATAAAAAAGCCTCCTTATAGCTTTCGGGATCCCAAAGGGCAGAGCCCTTTGGCGGGGGGCTGGGGGCGGAGCCCCCACACCTCTCCCCCTCTCTCGGAGAGGGGGTATTTACATTCTGTTTTCATTATATCACGTTTTTTATTGGTTGTCAATTGTTTTTTGGGATAACTTGACTTTTGAGGGAAAGTATGATAAAATTACAGTTAAAGCACAAAACGGAGGGCGTTTGCTATGATCAAAAAATGTCTGACAATAGCGGGATCCGACTGCTCGGGCGGCGCTGGGATACAAGCGGATCTGAAAACCTTTTCCGCGCACGGAGTATACGGCGCGAGCGTTATAACATCGGTAGTCGCGGAGAACACAAGCCGCGTTATCTCGGTGCATAACGTTCCCGTAAAGGAGATAGAAGCGCAGATAGACGCGGTCTTTGAGGATATCGAGATCGACAGCGTTAAGATCGGTATGCTGCCGACTGTCGAGATAATCAAAGCTGTTGCCGCGAAATTAAAGCAGTACAAGCCGAAATTCGTGGTATTCGATCCGATCATGTTTGCGACAAGCGGCGATGCGCTGACCGAGAACAACGCCAGGAGCGCGTTTATATATCAGCTTTTTCCGCTGTGCGATCTGATCACACCGAATATCGTTGAAGCGGAAGAATTCCTCGGCGGGTATATCGAAGATATTCCCAATATGGAGGAAGCCGGGCGTATTCTTAATGAGTACGGCGCGAAAGCCGTGCTTGTAAAGGGCGGCGAGCTTGAAGAGGAAGAAGACTCGTTTGACGTGCTGTTTGACGGTGAAAATTACACAACCTTTACCGCAAAGCGCATTGATTCACCGAACACTCACGGAACAGGCTGCACGCTGTCCTCGGCGATAGCGGCGAATATCGCGCTCGGAAAGCCGCTTGTTGAAGCTGTGCAGGCCGCTAAGGATTATGTTACCGCGGCAATTGAAAATTCCTACACGGTGGGCAAAGGGCACAGCCCCGTTCATCATTTTTATAAGCTGTGGAGCTGATTCGGAGGACATTGAAGCTAT
The DNA here is from genome assembly GCA_029068025.1 of Oscillospiraceae bacterium. Lineage (GTDB taxonomy): Bacteria > Bacillota > Clostridia > Oscillospirales > Ruminococcaceae > CAG-115. Next base: position 5,646 of record JAIEDJ010000324.1, read on the forward strand.
GTTATTCAAGAAAAAAATCAAGTTCGGTTTAGATTATACGGATGAGGAATTTGCCATAATCGGAGAATTTAAATGCGGGATCCTGCCGGATATAAAAAGACCGCCGGACTTTGATTGTGAAATACCGAAAAAAATGCTCGTTTATCTCAATCTTTTTTATATTGGCGAGATCGAATATGACGGCGGAAAAGTATGGGCTCTGCTGTTCAGAAAAAACGGGAAGTATTGTTGGGTCGAGCACAACAAGGATCTTCGTGCGCTTTTGAAAAGCTTGTAATATTCGGAAAGCGAGGAGCAAATTACCATGAAGATCGAATTAAGCACCGAATTCTCCGAAAATGAGCTTGCTTTTCTCAACAAACACGGCTGCGAAATCCTCTCGGAGATAAAGCTCCCGAATAATTTTGAATTT
>JAIEDJ010000325.1 GCA_029068025.1 Oscillospiraceae bacterium
ATATTGCAATGCGGCTTGCTCAAGACACAAAGAACGTTCTTTTTGACGAGCCGACAACGTTTCTTGACATTAAATATCAGCTGGAGCTGATGCGGCTTGCTAAGCGGCTTAGCAGCGAGGGAAAGACCGTCGTCGCGGTGCTTCATGATATCGATCTGGCATTCGCAAATTCGGACAAGATCGTTGTTATCGATAACGGTGAAGTTATGTACTGTGGTTCTCCGAGCGGACTTGTCGATTCGGGCGCGATAGAATCCGCATTTGGAGTGAAGCCGATAATGAGCGGAGAGCAATTGTTTTTCAAATCAATAAATTAAGACGGGAGCGCGAAAAGTGCTCTCGTTCCTTTTTTGGTTGAATATATTTGTGGATATTACATATTATATTCATCTGTTTTATATGTTTTTTGGCGTTAATTCACAAATTTTAGTTTTAACCTCTTGACAAACAGAAAAAAACGGAGTAGAATAAAGCATATAAAGTCTATCAATTTTATATGTTATCATAAATGAACCAAACATTGAACAGAAAACTTTCATTCACGGTTGGCGGGGAAAAGGCTGTGCTGCTTGAAACCCGACTTGTGGGCGAAGATTCTGTATTCATTTGACGGAGGTATGCATCATGGGAAAAATTTATAAGGGCGCAATTGATCTTATCGGCAATACGCCTCTGGTAGAGATCGTTAATACAGAGGAAAAGCTTGGACTTAAAGCAAGGGTTCTTGTGAAACTCGAATATCTTAATCCTGCGGGGTCCGTCAAGGACAGGATCGCACGTTCCATGATCGAGGAAGCCGAAAAGAACGGTCTGCTGAAAAAAGGCTCAACGATAATCGAGCCGACCTCGGGAAATACCGGAATCGGGCTTGCGGCTATCGCGGCGGTCAAAGGCTACCGCATCATTCTGACCATGCCCGAGACTATGAGCATAGAGCGCCGCAACATCTTAAAGGCTTATGGCGCGGAGATAGAGCTTACCGAGGGCTTTAAAGGAATGAAGGGCGCTATCGAACGTGCCGAACAGCTTCAAAAGGAGATCGAGGGAAGCTATATCCCGGGACAGTTCGTAAATCCCGCAAACCCGGAAACCCACAAACGGACAACAGGCCCCGAGATATGGGAAGACACGGACGGAAAAATCGACTTTTTTGTAGCGGGAGTAGGCACGGGCGGAACTATTACGGGAACAGGTTCGTTCCTGAAATCAAAGAACCCGTCTGTCAAGGTAATAGCCGTAGAGCCGGAGCGTTCTCCGGTGCTGTCGGGAGGCGCGGCGAGCGGTCACAAGATACAAGGTATCGGCGCGGGCTTTATTCCCGAAACACTTGACACAAAGGTTTATGACGAGGTGGTAAAGGTTCCCGACGAAGCGGCGTTCGATACCGCGAAGCTGCTTGCGAAAACGGACGGTATTCTCACCGGAATAAGCTCGGGAGCGGCGCTGTGGGCGGGCTTGGAGCTTGCAAAAAAGTCCGAGAACGAGGGAAAAACCATAGTGGTGATTCTTCCCGACAGCGGCGACAGATATTATTCCACAAAATTATTTCAAGAATAATTCAAATTCTTTTGAAAAGAGGTCATGATATTGAAAATATACGCGGATAACGCCGCCACAACTAAAATGAGCCGCGCGGCAATTGACGCTATGATCCCCTATATGAGCGAAATTTACGGAAATCCGTCCAGTCTGCACAGCGACGGTCAAGCGGCGGCGGAAGCTCTGTATAACGCGCGCGAACGCATTGCGCAAATACTCGGCTGTTCGCCAAAGGAGATAACTTTTACTTCCGGCGGCAGTGAATCGGATAATCAAGCTATCATTACGGCTGCAAAACTCGGAGAAGCCAAAGGCAAGAAGCATATTATCTCCACGGCGTTTGAACATCACGCGGTTTTGCATACTCTTGAGGCGCTTGAAAAGCAAGGCTTTGAGATCACGTTGCTTGATGTTGGCGAGTACGGGCTTGTTACCGCCGAACAGGTGAAAAACGCACTCCGTGAAGATACTTGCCTTGTTACCGTGATGTACGCGAATAATGAGATCGGAACAATTCAGCCTATCGCGGAGATCGGAGCAGTCTGCCGCGAAGCGGGAGTAATTTTTCACACAGACGCGGTTCAGGCTGTCGGGCATTTGAGGATAAATGTCGAGGAAGAAAAAATCGATATGCTGTCCCTCTCGGCGCACAAATTCCACGGACCGAAAGGCGCGGGAGTTTTGTATGCGAGAAAAGGTATCGCTTTGAAAAACATTATTTACGGCGGCGCTCAGGAACGCGGAAAGCGCGCCGGAACGGAAAATATTCCCGCGATAATGGGAATGGCAAAGGCGCTTGAAAATGCGGCGGCGAATATCGAAGCGAATTCCGAGAAGCTCACAAAAATGCGGAACAGACTTATTGAAGGACTTTCCGAGATTCCGCACTCTATACTCAACGGCGACAAGGAAAAGCGGCTGCACGGAAACGTTAATTTCTGCTTTGAGGGGATCGAGGGCGAATCGCTTTTGCTGTTGCTTGACGATAAAGGTATTTCCGCGTCGTCGGGTTCGGCGTGTACTTCCGGAGCGCTTGATCCGAGTCATGTTCTTCTGGCGCTCGGCAGACCTCACGAGATCGCGCACGGTTCGCTGCGGTTATCGTTATCGGAAGAGAACACCGATGAGGAAATTGAATATATCATAAACGCGGTCAAAGAGGTCGTTAAATATTTGAGAGAAATGTCTCCGGTGTGGCGCGATCTGATAAGCGGCAAAAAAGAATTTGTTATCAAGTGACGCAATTCGCGAAAGCGAGTGCGGAAGCGAAACGGAGCGATAGCGGAGTGAGCATTCCGCGCTCGGCTAGCGGAAACCGCAGTGAGCGAAGCGAGCGAAGGTTTGCGCGTTTCGCGAATTGCTTTAAAATAAGGAGTATAGATATGGCATTATACAGCGAAAAAGTTATGGATCATTTTCGTAATCCCCGAAACGTCGGAGTAATCGAAAACGCGAACGGTATAGGAGAGGTCGGAAACGCTAAGTGCGGAGATATTATGAAGATCTATCTGAAGATCGACAACGATATTATTTCGGACGTGAAATTTGAGACGTTCGGGTGCGGTTCGGCAATCGCTTCAAGCTCCATGGCTACCGAGATGATCAAGGGCAAGCCGCTTTCCGAGGCATTAACGCTCACGAACAAAGCGGTCGCCGAAGCTCTGGACGGACTTCCGGCGCACAAGCTGCACTGCTCCGTGCTTGCGGAAGAAGCAATAAAATCCGCAATTCGTGATTATTACGAAAAGAACGGCATCGAATACGATCACAAGCTGTTTCCCGACTGCGAGAGCTGTGGTCATTGCTGTGACGGTTAAGCAGGTCATTTATTTAATAAATTTATAATCAAGCGGCGGTTCACAAAAACCGCCGCTTGATTTTTTATTTTAATTTCTTGATGTTCTCGAGAATTATCAGCTTATGCGTAAATCCAACGCATTTTTCTTTGATATCACCGCTTTTGATAAACAACAAAGTCGGCAGAGCCGTAACATCGTACCGCGACGCAAGCTCGGGCTGCCCGGTGATATCGCATTTTGCTATTACGGCGTTTTCAGCCTGTTCCTCGGCGGCTTCGTTAAGCCCTGCTTCGGTGCGCTTGCAGTGAGCGCAGGTCGGCGAGTAAAATTCGATCACCAGCGGCTTGTCCGTGGAAATGATCTCATTGTAATTTTGATTTGTAAGCTCCTTTATCATGATGCTTTCCTCCTAAAACATATAATACATATATACTTTATATGCAAATATTATTATAGCACCTTCACGGGCTTTTGTCAATAATTTTCGCCGTTCTTAAAAATTAAAATATAGCCAAAATTTTACTAAATATTTTAATATAATTGTGTTTAATTACAAAAATCGAAAAAAGCCTTGACAATGAAGATAGATGAGTGTATAATATAAAGCATAGCAAATCTATAGGATTTCTAAGATTTTAGAAAGGAATGTACCGAATGTTTAATCTCGAAAAAGCGATTTGCCAAAATGTCAGGTTTGCCCGATGTTGAATGTGCAGAACGCCGAAAATAATTTTGATCGGAGAAACCAACTATGTATGTTGAACTTAAAAATATAAACAAGAGCTTCGGAGATTTCAAGGCTTCCGATGATGTAAGTTTTGAGGTCGAGAAAGGAAAGCTCGTTGGACTGCTCGGACCGAGCGGCAGCGGTAAAACCACTATTTTGCGTATGCTCGCGGGTCTCGAAAAACAGGACAGCGGCGATATTTATATAAACGGCATGAACGTAAACTCTCTCCCCGCAAGCGAACGCGGTATCGGATTTGTATTCCAGAGCTACGCACTGTTTCCGTTTATGACGGTAAACGCAAATATCGCTTACGGTCTGAAGGTGCAGAAAAAAGACAAGGCATTTATAAAGCAAAGAGTGGACGAACTGCTTGAGCTGGTGGGACTTCCCGATGTTGGCAAACGCTATCCCGATCAGCTCAGCGGCGGTCAGCGGCAGCGTATAGCTCTTGCACGTGCTCTCGCTCCGCAGCCCGAGCTGCTGCTTCTTGACGAGCCGTTTGCCGCGATAGACGCTAAAGTACGCAAGGAGCTCCGCACCTGGCTGCGCGAAACGATCGATAAGATCGGTATCACAAGCATTTTCGTTACACACGATCAAGACGAGGCGATAGAGGTCGCCGATGAGATCATAATAACCAATCAAGGCAGAGTTGAACAGGTAGGAAACCCCGTTGAGATCTATCTTGAACCGAAAACTCCGTTTGTAGCGCAGTTTATCGGGCAGTCGGTTATGATCGACGATATCGGACGGCTTAAAGGATTTACCGCGCCGAACGGAAAAGGAACAGCGGTTATTCGTCCGGAATTCCTCGAAATAAATAAATTTGAGGACGACGGTTATCATGAATTTGAAAGCGCCATGGAGGACGCCGTAGTCGAGGATATCTCGTTCAGAGGAAACGCGTTCGAGGTAAGAGCGGACATAGACGGCATAAAGGTGATCGGGCGCTATCCGCTCAGTTCCCCCAAACTGAAACGCGGAGACAGTGTGAAAATATTTATCAAAAAGCTCTATACCATAGACGGCGGAACCACCGAGATACTTGTCAACAAGGCTCTGGACGTTTCCGATCTGTACTACATCTAAGGAGGACGTTATGGAAAAGAATACAAAAAGATCCTCCTCGGGAGTATGGCAGAAAATTTTGCGCTGCGGCGTTATTTCGTGGATAATTATTATCACGGTGTGGGGACTGGGTTCACTCGCGTATGACGAATATTTTCTCCCGAGCCCCAAGGAAACGCTGGACAGCCTGCTCCTGCTGATAAAGAACGGAACGCTCTGGGCGGACATCGTTGCCAGCGTAGGCAGAGTTGTCAAGGGCTGGCTTCTGGCTATTGTATTCGCGGTGCCGTCGGGACTGCTTATCGGAAACTTTAAGCACGTTCGCTGGCTCGTGGAACCGATACTCAGCTTTTTCAGATTTGTTCCCGCGATCGCGCTGACAACGCTCTTTCTGATGTGGTTCGGGGTCGGCGAGGAATCAAAGGTCGCGCTGATCTTCTACGCGTCGTTTTTCCCGATATTCGTAAATACCATAGCGGGCGTTGCGACAACAGACAAATCGCTTGTTGAGGCGGCTTCGTGTATGGGCGCGAAAAAGGCGAGAACATTTTTCACGGTCGTCATTCCGTCGGCGGTCGCGAACGTTTACACGGGCATTCGGCTGGGGCTCAGCTCATCGTTTATCTGCGTTATCGCGGCGGAAATGCTGGTCGGAAGCAACGGACTCGGATACCTTATCAACAGCTCAAAGCTCTACTATAAAACGAGCTGGGCATTCGCGGGAATAGTTACCCTGGCGGTGATCGGATTCCTCGCGGACAGACTTTTACAATTCGCCGGAAAGAAGCTTTTGAAGCACTTCGGCGTAAAATAAACAAAAGGCAGGAGAATTATTATGAAGATAAAGAACATTTTGAAAACTCTCACAGCCGTGCTCGGCATTTCGGTGCTGCTGACGGGCTGCGCGAACGC
>JAIEDJ010000326.1 GCA_029068025.1 Oscillospiraceae bacterium
CCTCCCAGCATTTGCCCTCGGTTTCCTCGTCGGCAAGCATAAAGCACCGCTTCGCGATCTCCAAACAGCCGAGCTCGTACATAACCTTACCTATGAGCAAATTTGTTTTGGCGAGGTTCGGGAGTTCTTTCGGCTCATCCGCAGCGTAAAGCAAGCCCGACAGCCGTATCGCGGAGCGGAAGGCTTTGTGATCAAAGCAGCGCTCGATCAACTCGTAAACAAGCTCGTAAGCGTCTTCGTCACGGCATTTCGGAACTTCCAGCGCTCTCCATTGAACCAACAAAGCGCCGAAGTCGTCAAGCAGATCACCGAAATCGTCATCGGACATTTTTTCAATATCGCCGAAATCGCCAATTTCATCAATTATCATTCCGAGAATATCCGCGGTATTATCATCGGCGGTTTCTTTGATCAGCTGTTTGTATGCATTGTTGGCATTCATCACATCGCCCTTGGAATATTCCAGCATCTCGCGGAAAACGAGCTCGCGGCAGATTTCCAATTCGCCGCCGTCAAACGCGGAGTGGGCACTTGCTCCCCACGCCAATTTCTTGCCGCGTCTGCCCTCGATTGCGAATAACAAAACCGACAAATCGCCGCCGAATTCATATGGCAAATAAAGTCCGCTGCACCAAGAGGTCATCTTAAGTACTATTCCCCTGATTTTCAGCGTGACAGCCTCCTCCGGTGTGACGTTGTGCCAAGAGGTTATCTCATGTACTATTTCCTTCAGCTTGTCCGGCTCCGCGCTTTGCATAGCGTTGTATTCGTCAACGTGCTTTTGCAGAGTGCCTTTGATGTCGGTCGGCAAAAAACATTCGTCGTCGATCGCAAAAAACATTTCCTTCTTTTTCATTTTAATACCCTTTCTTACAGATAGTCTTCAATCGCTTCCAAAGCGCCCTCGCCGAGCTTGTCCGCGATGAATTCCCCGCCGAACAGGATAAACGCGCGGAAAATGTAGATGTTCGCTTCGTTGAACCTTTCCATTTTACTCAAAACAATCGCGAACGTGAGGAGTACCATTCCGTTGTTTTTGCCGTTTTTGCATTTGTACGCCTTTTTAATTGTAGCGAGAGCGTTTTCAAGATCGCCCTCGTCGAGATACGCGTTCGCTTGCATAAAGTAAAGATACGCCGCCTGCTCGTAGACCTCGGGTTCTTCGGTGAATATCGCAAGGGCTTCTTCGACACTTTTGTTTTTCTCGTAGGTTTTTATCGCCTTTTCGCCGATCTTATTGCGCTCCTTTTCAAGCTTTTTGGGATCGGGGAACTCGATCTCCAGCTTGCCGGCGCGATACTCGCGGGTTTGCTCTAAAGTGTAGCCTTTGAACTTGCCGCTTGCTATGCCGTCGTAGTAGTATTTCTGCGCGTTTTTAATGTCCTCGGTGACTTCGAGTCGTGTTTCCTTATTCAAAAGCTCGTGATATTTTTCGGGTATGTCCTCCCAGCACTTGCCCTTAGTGTCCTCGTCGGCGAAAATGAAGCAGCGCTTTGCGACCTCCAAATAGCCGAGCTCAAAAAGCACTTTACCCAAAAGGAGATTTGTCCTCGCAAGGTTCGGCTTTTCCTTCTGCTCGTCCGCGACATACAGCAAACCTGAAAGGCGCATTGCGGTTTTGTAGGCTTTGTGATTATAACAGCGCTCGACGAGATTATAAACAAGCTCATAAGCGCCCTTCTTCGTGCATTTCGGAAGCTCAAGACTTCTCCATTGCGCGACTAAAGCTCCGAAGTCGTCAAGCAAATCGCCGAAATCGTCATCGGAAATTTCGCCGAGCTCGTCCGTTATCATTCCCATAATATCAGCGACGTTGTCGTCCTTGGTTTCCTCACTCAGCGGGATAAACGCCTTATTGGCATTTTTCACGTCGCTTTTGGATGCTTCCTTGATCGCGCGGAGAACGAGTTCCCGGCAGATCTCGAGGTCGCCGCTTTCAAACGCGGGGCGTGCGCTGAGAGTCATCTCTCTGTAAGCTTCGCGCCCCTTCATTGCAAGCTTCATTATGCAAATCGCGCGCCCGAAATCCGGCGGGCAGGATTTGCCGAGGCTCGCGCTAACAAGGAAATTTATTGCGGTAACAAGTGACTTTTGGGCTTCCTCGGGCGTGTATCGCGCGGCGTTGTAGTCGTCCACACGACCTCTTATCCAGTCTTCGATCGCCGCAGTCATAAAGTCGTCTTTTTTTACAGGGATAAACAATTCCTCTTTTTCCATTTTAATACCTTACCTTTCTTATCTTGTGTTTTTTGAGAGTTTCGTTTCCATATATTATCGTTTTAATATTATCATTTTAATAATATATACTTTATTATACCAAAATTATTATAATTTGTCAATACTTTTTTAATTCTTTTAAATTGTTTGACATAGAAATAATGTCTATTCATCTGTTTGTTTCAGAACCTCATATCTCCCTTCTTGATATAAGCACATCTCTAATATCCAAAAATTGGTTTAGCAGGTGCAAAAAAAACTCATATTTGGCTTAACAAACCAAATATGAGGTCATTTTCACCGTCTTCCCCGGATCTTTTAATTACGAAACATATGTGCTTTATTTGAGAAAAATCACCCGGGATCCCTCTCGTCAATTGAAATTCACAGCGGTTTGCCGAAGCGAACAGGCATTGAACTTATTAAGGGTTTATAATACGCTGTCTGTTATCGCCTCTTGCTCAAGCCGGGCTGTCATGCGTTGGGATATTTTGGAAATCGCATCGTCAAGGAAAATATATTTAATTATTGTTATCGGGAAGAGCCTTTTTGACCGGCTCTTTTTTACCGCAGCCATCAAACCCCTTAACCTTTACTCATACCCCACCGGTGTGATAATATCTTATTTCCATGTAAAATGGCGGCTTTGTTTTTGATATTGTGATATTAAATTACTCGCATAAATCAGGATTAATTATACTACCAATACCATCTGTTTTTTACTTCAGAAATAATATATCCCATTTTTGATAACAAATCATAACCGTTATAAATAATATTTTTTCGTGATTTGAAAGCATCAGATAAATATGACAGCATTAAGCTTGCCATTTTCGGTCCTATTGTATTAACACAATATTCTTTATTATCTTTTTTCATAATAATGTATTCAGGGAATACCACATCATGTTCATCATATTTGATTTTATCTTCACAAGGAAACTCTACTGTAATCATTGAAGTTTTATCGTTAATTGTAGATAAAAATATACATGCCCCCCATCTAATCTTATACCACCATACATATTGTACACCGTTTACAGTTATTGTTCTGGTCTTTCTGTTCATACAATTTCATCTCCTCTAAGCCGCAGCTTTGTTTATGTAGCAAGCGTTTCTGACTTGCTTTTAATATTGAATTACTAACATAAATCAGAATTTATTCATCAAATGCCTCTGAACATTCTATTTCGTATTCGACCCATGAAATAAAATCATCTAAATTGTCAGCATCCAGCCATCCGCTTAAATTATTGATTTCATATAATTTTTCATATCAATAATGAGGAATAAGGAATTTCCCTCCTGCTTTTGTGATGTACGCTTCAAGATTTTGACAATAAAGAAATA
>JAIEDJ010000327.1 GCA_029068025.1 Oscillospiraceae bacterium
ATCCGCACCTTCGGCTTTTGTCACAGCACCGAAAGCTTCCATCTCGGGTGCTGTCTCTGCATTTGTTAAAAATCCAACGCCATAGCTTATGGGGCTGTTCAGTTTTTTCTTTATATCGGCGAAAAGCTTGATATTGCTCACAGTCTTATTGAAAGCAGCTTCGGGCATACCGTGAGTTTTCAAATACATATCCGGCGACGCGGCGTCAAGACTTATCCTGAAATACTCGAAATTCTCGGCTATCAGCTCGGAAAGCTCTTCGTTAAGTGCAAGACCGTTTGAATTCAGTCCCAGCTTTATCCCCTTGTTTCGGAGAGCGCGGACAGCATATGAAAAATGGGGACTTATAAGCGGTTCTCCGCCTCCGGAAAGAATGACTCCCTTGCCTTCCATACGGGCAATGCTGTCAACTATAAGATCAATTTGATGGCGCGAAAGCTCCGCCCCGTTTCCGTTTACTCCACAGCACCCGGGGCATTTGTTGTTGCAGCGGTTGGTCAGATCAAACTCTGTAACAATAAGAGTTTTATGAGCATTAAAAAAATAGTCCAGCTTATCAAGGTATCGGGTTATTTTTTGATCAGCATTAAAATTGTTTATGTTTTTCATGTGATCCTCCTAATCGGTGTTTTCGGCAAGTGATATCAGATATTGTCCGTATGCCGTCATATCCAGCCTTCTGCCCAATTTCAGCAATTGTTCGTCATCGATAAATCCCTGACGCCAAGCGACCTCTTCGATACATGAAACATAAAAACCCTGCATATCCTGAACGGACTGCACAAACTCCGCCGCCTTCAGCATTCCCTTAGGAGAACCCGTGTCCAGCCACGCCATTCCGCGCCCCATGAGCGAAACGTTCAGCATACCGCGTTTAAGATACTCATTGTTCACGGAAGTGATCTCAAGCTCACCGCGCTGGGACGGTTTTACATTCTTCGCGATCTCGATGACGCTGTTGTCGTAGAAATACAGTCCCGGAACGGCATAATTCGATTTCGGGATCTTGGGCTTTTCCTCGATGGAGATGACCCTGTTATTCTCATCAAATTCGACCACGCCGAATTCTCTTGGATTTGCAACGGGATATCCGAAGATCACCGCACCGCCGTTCATCGCTTGGTTCTTTGCGTCCTTGAGATGTCCGGAGAGCCCCTGTCCGTAGAAAACGTTGTCACCCAGCACAAGACACGAGCAGTCATCGCTGAGAAAGCTTTCTCCGAGAATAAACGCGTCGGCAAGTCCGCGCGGCGAATTCTGAACCGCGTATTCTATATGTATCCCAAGCTCCGAGCCGTCGCCGAGCAGCTGTTTGTAGTCCGGGATATCGCGCGGCGTTGAGATCAGCAGTATCTCGCGTATCCCCGCCAGCAGCAGCACCGACAGCGGATAGTATATGAGCGGCTTGTCGTAGATCGGCAGCAGCTGCTTTGAGACTGCGATAGTGCTCGGATACAGCCGCGTACCGCTGCCGCCCGCCATAATTATGCCTTTCATAAGCCGCCCTCCTCAGATCCGCTGTGAGCTTGGTTTGAACTTATCATATCAAAGTGTACCGGTCAAGCAGCAAACGAATTTCTTCAACGCTGTTGAACATCATCACATCGATTATTGACAAATTCGGAACAAACGCTCCGTCAAATTGTTTGTATTCCAGATCCTCATCGGTTTTCAGAAACCGCAACTCCAAGCCGTTTTCCGCAAACCGCTCCTTGCTGTACAGTGCCGTTCCGCCGATAGCATTATAGTACGCGTCGGCGTTTAAAATTCCGCAGATCTCAAGTATCTTATCCTCTCCCTTAAGTGAAACGTCCTTGTCAATTTCGGAGGACAAAAGAAGCTGCGTTGTGATCTGCATATATCCGCATAGCGTCTTTAACTGATCAAACAGATACAGCCCCAGAGCGCTTTCCTCATTGGATATTATGCTCTTGATGATCGGATACGCGTCATTAAAATACGGCGCTTTTCCATAGTTCATTTCAATTGATCTTAAGAGCTTTTTTTGGTGATGCGCATCGTGTATAACGGTCAGTTCGTTGATATGCTTGTTCTGACTTGCTTTGCTTAACAGCAGATTGATCGGAATTTTTGCGCCGTTTGAAAGTATATAATTCCGATTTATCCAGCCCTTGTTTATAAAATTCACATCATCAAAAACAACATATTTATCAACCGCATTGAGCAGCTGAAAAAAACCAATGTAAGGGAAAAAATACGGCTGCATTATTCCGAGTTTAATCCTGCTGTACATATCAGTTCCCCCCAATAACAAAATAAACAGCGAATATTAGGTTAAAACCGTTATCCGTGTTATACTGCGTATAAAACGCCGCCTCCGCTGAATGATGAGTAGTTTCTGAAATAAAAATTATAATCAGGAACCAGTTCTTTGACAAACCGAGGAATGGTTATCAAGTGTTCATCAATATGATTACATCCTATCGCCAGCTTTGGTCTGCACCTTTTAATTACATTTGCCGCGCCCATAATACATTTTGAAGAGCTTTCAAAATATGCTTTTATGAAGGTGCAGCATCCGTCCCCTATAAATTCATCAAGAGTTGTGACTTCAATGTCAATATTTCCTTCGCCGATGGTGGCATGCTCGTTTCCGGTGTTGTTGAAGCGGACAGTTCCCGTTTTATCATACAAGCCTTTTGGGATTATGTCGACATTATCAAGATCTGATATATTTGTTTTGAGCTTGATCAGATTGTCCGGATCACATTCAAAAGCATAAATTTTTTTATATGATGAAACGTTTGACCGCTTTAACGCATTGATAAAATCAATAACAGAAGTGCCGTCAAATGCGCCACAGTCGGCATAAATCTCATTTTCCGAGAAATGCAGAATATCATTGTCAAAATGCTGCACATTCATTGAAAAAGGTTTTCCGTAACTAAGTGTGATTTTCTGGCGGATAAAAGCGTCAAAATGCTGTTTTGAGATCTCATCACACAATTCTTCGCGCAGCAGGGAAAGCTGCTGCTTGTCCGAGTCGGTCAGCTGTTTGTCCGGGAAGAATGTTCCCATATAATCTATGAGGTACACCTTATTTATGTTTTCTTTGCGGTTCAGCTGTTCAATCCGTTCATTCGACAGTTTTGACACTGATGAAAGTATATTGTATTTGCCGTGCTTCAAATAGTCTTCTAAAGCAAACAACGGTTTGCCAAGGTATTCTCTTTTTTCCGGCATATATTCACTGTCAACGGCATAGCCTTCAAACTCAATGTTGTGTTTTTCTAGATATAGCTCAGCATATGTTGCGGAATTGCCCGCTCCATAAACGATAAGCGGCAATGTTTCGGCTTTCAGCTCATTCGTCAGCCTTTCAAATTCATTCATAGCAATAGTCCTCCACTCATGATCTGATGTTATATTGCGTATAAAACGCCGCCTCCGCCGAAAGGCGAATAGTTTCTGAAATACAGCTTATAATCGGGAATCAGTTCTTTGATAAATCCGGGAATGGTTATCAAATGCTCTGCCGGAACATAGCAGCCAATAGCCAGCTTTGGTCTGCATCTTTTGATAACATTTTCTGCGCCCATAATGCTTTTTGAAGAACCTTCAAAATTAGCTTTTATGAAAGTGCATTCTCCGTCACCTATAAATTCATCAAGTGTTGTGATCTCAATGCTGACATTTCCTTCGCCGACTATGGATAATTCACCGCCGCTATTTGAAAATCTGGCAGTTCCGGTTTTGGTATACAAGCCCTTGGGAATTACTTCTACATTACTCAAACCCGCTGTATTGGCTTTCAGCTTGGGTAAACTATTGGTATCGCACTCAAACGCATATATTTTTTTATACGAGGAAATTCCCGCGTGTTTTAACGCTTCAATAAAACCAAGTACTGTATCTCCGGTATAAGCTCCGCAGTCAACATAGATCTCATCCTCGGAAAAGCGCAGAATATCACTGTCAAAATGCTTTGAATTTACTGATATGGGCTTGCCGTATTCAAAAGTTTGTATCTGATGAATAAAAGCTTCAAGGTGTTGTCTTGAGGTCTCGTCGCTCATCTCACCGCACAGCCATGAAAGCCGCTTTGTTTGCTCTTCCGACAACGGTTCTTCAATATAAAAGCAGCTTTCGTAATCAATAAGATATACCTTATTGATATTATCTTCCCGATTCAGCTGCCCGATCCGTTCATCACTAAGTCTGGCCGCTGCGGAAAGAACATAGCATTTGCCGCGTTTCAAATAGTCGTCTAAAGCAAACAGCGGTTTGCCGCGGTATTCTCTTTTGTTCGGCAAATATTCTCTGTCTACAACATATCCCTCAAAGTCAAT
>JAIEDJ010000328.1 GCA_029068025.1 Oscillospiraceae bacterium
CTCTTAAAGAGGCTGTTGCTAAAGTTAAGTAATTGCATTTTTATTAAAGTGAGCTGTCAGTTTATGACAGCTTTCTTTTTTGTTCGTATTTGTTCATAATGGTTTTACCGAGAACGATAAAAATCATGATATGGATCGGATATCACAGCTCACAAAAATAAACCAAGGAGAGAACGGCGGTGAACGGTATGAAATATAAAATAGCGATCTGCGATGACGAACAGGATCAGATCCAATACATTTCCTCTTTGGTATCAACGTGGGGCAAACAAAAGGGCTGCTCCTGCGATATAAGCGTATTCGGCGCCGCCGAGGGGTTTCTGTTTGAATATGAGGATAATAAAGCTTATGATATTCTGCTGCTTGATGTTGAAATGAAGGGCGTAACAGGCATTGAGCTTGCCAAGCGTATCCGCAGTGACAACAGCCGATCTGAGATCGTTTTTATTACTTCACATTTTGAATTTATCGGTGAAGGGTATGAGGTGGATGCTCTCCACTATTTGATAAAGCCGATCTCTGAGGATAAGCTGATGCAGGTGCTTGATAAAGCCGCGGATAAACTGTCGGAAGAACCACCCTTTGTCCTGATCTCCTGTGAGGGCGTGACCATTAAGCTGTATGAAAGGGACATTCTTTACGCCGAAGCATTTTTGCATTACATTGTCATTCACACAAGGGATAAAGAGTACAGGATAAAGGAAAATATATCCGCATTTGAAGAAAAGCTGAGCGGCGATTTCTACCGCATTCACCGTTCCTATGTGGTTTCTCTGAAACATATTACAAGAATTTCCCGCAAATCGGTCAATATCGGAGATGCCGAGCTCCCTCTTTCAAGAGGTAAGTACGATGATGTCAATCGTGCATTTATCGATCATAATTGAGGTAATTTAGTGATTTATGAGAAAGAAAACATATCTGAAGTTAGTCGAGTATCAGACCGAGCAATCCGAAAGGCATCTGAATGAGGTCAGGAGCATTCACAAGGAAATGAGGGGCTATAAGCACGATTTTCACAATCATCTCCAGACATTGAAGGGTCAGCTTGAGGCAGGGGAAGTTGAGCGCGCTCTTGCCTATATCGAGCAGCTTGACAGCAAGCTGATGAATGTGGACACTCTGCTGAAAACAGGAAATGTATCTCTGGACGCTGTTTTGTCCGCAAAGATCGCACAGGCTAAGGCGGAAAACATAGACGTAAATATTAAAGCCAACGTTCCCGATACTTTGACAGTTTCGGACGTGGAATTGAGCATAATCATCGGAAATCTGCTGGATAACGCTATTGAAGCCTGCCGTACTGCGGAGGGCGAGCGGTTCATACGTATCTTTATGTCTATGAAGGGGAATATGCTTTATTTTTCAATGCTCAATGCAGCAGGCGCAAAGAGGAAAAAGACAGGATCGTTATTTTCCACCCATAAGGACGGCTTTCACGGCTTCGGTCTGCGCCGCGCCGAAGCGATCATTGAGGAACACGGTGGCTGGGTAAAGTATAACAGCGAGGACGGCGCTTTTACTTCGGAGTTTTTGGTGCCTGCCATATAATAAGTAAGTTAATAATAATTTGCAATTCGTGTACCGACAGAAGCGTTTGGTGCACGAATTTATTTTCCTACCCCTTTTTCTGATATAATTTTAGCGAAAGGAGCCGATATAAAAATGAAAAAGAAACTAAAAGAGAAAACGAAAGAGAAAAAACCGGCATATTCGGTATTTTCAAACTTTGCGTGGACGCTGAAAATGCTGCTTAAATACAGTAAGACCGCTTTCTTTATTACTGCTTTGTTTATCCCTGTCAATATCGGACTGAGTTATTTGGAAATTTACTTGCCGTCCCTTGCAGTATCGGAGGTCACAAGCGGTCATGCACTTAAGCGCTCTATGCTGTCAATAGGCATCGTGCTGCTCCTGATAATGCTCGGAGAAGTTATAACAAATGCACTTTGGCACGTTCGGCGTTCGGCTCTCGGGATATACCGATATAAGATGACTGACCGTGTGACAAGAAAGCTGCTTTCTGTCTTCTATCAGACCTACGAAAAGAAAGAGGTCCGTGACCTTGCAGAGCGGGCAAACCGAGCCACCAAGCAGTGGGACGGAGTTCAGCCCCTGACCGATATGGTATATAACGGCTTTGGCATGATAGAAAATCTTTTAGGCTATATACTGTTCGGCTCCGTGATCTCTTTTGCAAGCCCGTGGCTGGTTCCCATACTTACTATCGCACCTGTTGTCAATATTCTCTCTGTGAAGGCTTACAACAAATGGGAATATACAACCAGAGGCGAAAGGGAGGATCTGAATCAGAAGGCCTGGCACGTTGCGGCTCTCCCCGCCGATTTTTCCTCCGCAAAGGATATCCGCATATACAGCATGGCGTCATGGCTGCGTCAGTGCTACCGTGATCTGTGCGGGCAGCAGACCAAATGGGATAAAACTACGGTGAAGAAAAGGTTTCTCTCACGAATTGCCGATCTTGTTGTAATACTTATC
>JAIEDJ010000329.1 GCA_029068025.1 Oscillospiraceae bacterium
GGTCTCGGAAGATTCAGAAACTTTACCATAAGCAACTATCAGCTGATGGAAAAGCTGCTGCGCTGCTGTGCTTATATGTCGACGGACGAGATACTCGCAATGCCCGATATTCAGGAGCGTATCGAGCTGTACAATGAGCAGACGGAGCATTTTAAGGAAATGGTGGATAAGCACACTCGTGTTGAGGGGGATGTTATCATCACCGATCTGCGCGGAGTGGATCCGATATATACGGGCAACCGTTTCCTGATCTACTCGCTGTATCCCGAGCAGAATATTTCCTGCTGGATCGTTGACGGCAAAGGCGGCAAGGGCTGCTCCTGTGCGGTGGGCTACTCTATCCTTAACCGCACGTCACACGTGAATGTCGGTTCTTTGATGCTTAAGTACGGCGGCGGCGGTCATATGGCGGTCGGCACCTGTCAGTTCTCCGATGAGGATGCGCCGACTAAGGTTCCCGAGCTGATCAACGAGCTTGTCAACTATGATAAGATCTATGGCAAGAATTAATTACATAATATTAAATGCGCGGAAAGTTGATTTCCGCGCTTTTATTTATGCCATTGATCCGCCTGTAAATATATAATCGACTACAGTTTATAAATTTACCGCAGTTTTCCGCGTTATTAGACTGTAGTGAATTAATTGCCTTTGGTGTAATAGGCGGGGCTACTTTATTGATGTTATGGTAAGAGTGCCTCCGTTTACCGAAAAGCTGATCTGGAACTTGCCGAATGACATTGTGTATATTCTTTGAGGATCATTCTGATATTGCGGGCGCGGATCCTGAGCCAATGTTTCGATAAGCCCCGCGCGTTTGTTATCGGGTATCACGGACAGCAGCTCCTCCGGACAGCTTACCTCAAGCAGGCTCTCCTTGGTTGAGAGCGACCAGCCGTCGGATGCCTGCGGGATACTGTCGATATACGGAAGATACGGCTTTATATCATAGATCGGCGTTCCGTCCATCAGATCGGCTCCGCTTACCTTAAGATAACCGTGCCCGATCTCCTCCAGCTTCACCACACTAAGCCCCAGAGGGTTGGGACGGAACGGCGAACGTGTTCCGAATACGCCTTTCCGCACATTGCCGCCAAGTCTCGGAGGACGGACTGTCGGCGAAAATATCGGGTTGTCTATTTCGGAAAATTCCCATATAAGCCAGATGTGAGTAAAATCCTCAAGCCCCCGCAGAGCGTTCGGATCGGAGAACTCGGGCAGGAATGTAATTTTTGACTTAAGGTTCACAAGTCCGCTTTGGCGGGGTACGCCGAATTTTTCTTTGTAATCGTTTTTGATATACGCGATCGGTCTTATCTCCATAAATTCTCCTAGTGCATACTATCCAATATCTTGCGTATCGACTGCTCTACCTCGTCGACCTCCAGCTTGAATTCGCGGGCAGATACGCGGATCGCTCCCGAACCTAAGATTATCAGCTGCTCCGTGCCGTCCGACGTGGCGACACGGACGCGGTTCTCGGAGCTGAGCTTCATCGCGGTCTTTTCAATGAACATATCGGCGGTCTCCGCCTCTTTTGTGTATACAACATATACGTTTCCGTATTTTTCCACCTCGCGGTCGCTCTTTACCTTGTACGCGTCAAAGACCAGAATCAGATTACAGTTTTTGAAGCCCTGGTAATTGCACATTATATTGATAAGCCGCGAACGCGCCGAATCAAGATCCTTTTTTGCAAGGGCGGCGAGGTCGTCCCATGAGAATATGATGTTGTAGCCGTCAACCAGAAGATATTCGGGGCCGCGCTTGGGCGGCGGCAGCTTGGGGACTTTGTTCTCGGCTTTGGCATCGCGGCGCATTGCCGTGCGCTCGGGGCGCTTTATTTTGCCGTAGGTGCGCTCGAAGATCTCCATCAGCTCTTTGTCGGTCGCAATGCGCTGCTTGTAGGAGGATATCTCGCTTTCTGTGACTCTTGAAGAAGGATCGCGGGTGTCGGTCTTTATGTGCATTTTGGCGGGGGCTTCGTCCCATTTTACAAGATAACCCGCGCCGTGTGAACAGAAAACGCTGTCCGCGGTGTTTTCAACGTCGTTCTCGAATCGGTAGCCGATCTGTCTTATTACCTCTTCGGCGTTGTGGCATGGGAAGTATCCGTGCGGAATTGTGTTCAACGTTCCTGTGCCGTGCGTATAGCCGATCACATCACGGGAATAGCCCTGCATTTCCGACACGGGACAAATTCCCTCAAGTGTCGAAAGATCGTCTTCTGTCTGCGGTTGGGCGGATTGGGAGAACTTTGCTCCCATCTGCTGAAGATCGGTCATAGCGCGTCCGACACAGCTTGTCGGGACGGTCAAGGTGAATT
>JAIEDJ010000330.1 GCA_029068025.1 Oscillospiraceae bacterium
ATTCTGGACGTTCTGGCGGACATTGCGGAGAATCTCCGCGAGGTCGACGAAGAGCTGGACGACGTTGCTTCCGTTATGACTGATCTTGAGGAGAGCGTTGCCGATATCGAGGATGATCTGTACGGCGACGAGAACGACGATTATTACGACGATATCGACGATGAGCTTGACGATATGTATGAGACCGTTTGTCCGAACTGCGGGAACACTATCCGCTTTGATTACGAGCAGGCTAATCAAGGCGGCATGGACTGCCCCAATTGCGGAAAGCGTCTTGTGTTCGAGCTGGACGAGGACGACTCCGAAGAGCTGTAATTCAAATTGATAATCGACGTTGGACAATGGATAATTAGGGAGCGCGAAGATACGCCTTAGTTGTCCGTTGTCCATTGTTTTTGGAGGAATGACTGTTGGATTGGAGAGATAATTTAATCAAGATCGAGCCGTATGTTGCGGGCGAACAGCCGAACAAGT
Organism: Oscillospiraceae bacterium; assembly: GCA_029068025.1. Taxonomy (GTDB): domain Bacteria; phylum Bacillota; class Clostridia; order Oscillospirales; family Ruminococcaceae; genus CAG-115. Next base: position 475 of record JAIEDJ010000330.1, read on the forward strand.
CTGATTTTATCAAGCTGAACGCTAATGAGAATCCTTATCCTCCGTCACCGGAGGTGCTTCGCGCGGTGAGGGAGTTTGACGCGTCCGTATTGAAGAAGTATCCGAGCGCGAACGCCGTGCCGCTTGTTCGGGCTATCGCGGAGCGTGAGGGGCTGGATCCTAAGTGCGTGTTCGCGGGGAACGGCACGGACGACGTGCTGTCGCTGTGCTTCCGCGCGTTCTTCAATTCGGGAAAGCCGATCATTTTCCCCGATATCACCTATTCGTTCAACACGGTGTGGTGCGATATTCTCGGTATTCCATATGAGCTGATCCCCGTTGACGATGAATTCAATATTCACCCCGAGGATTACGCGCGTGCTAACGGCGGCGTGGTCATCGCAAACCCCAACGCGCCGACCTCTATCGGACGGGACTTGGACTTTATCCGCGCGATACTTGACAAAAACCGCGATGTTGTGGTCATCGTGGACGAGGCGTATGTGGACTTCGGCGGGACTACCTCGGTACCGCTTTTGAAGGAGTATGATAACCTGGTCGTTATACGGACGTTCTCGAAGTCGCGCTCTATGGCGGGTATGCGTCTGGGCTGGGCTATGGGAAGCCCCGAGGCAATAGCGGCTATCTACGCGACCAAGGACAGCATGAACAGCTATCCGATCGACACTATAGCGCAGGCGGCGGGAGTGGCTTCCGTCAAGGACGAGGAATATTTCCAGGCTACCTTGAAGCGCGTTATTGCGACAAGGGACAGGCTCACGAAGGAGCTTCGCCTGATGGGCTTTAAGCTGCCCGACAGTCAGACGAATTTCGTGTTCGCAAGTCACCCGGATATATCCGCGGTCGATATATTCAACCATCTGAAAACCAAGGATATCTATGTGCGGTGGTTCAACAAGCCGCGTATCGACAACTATCTGCGTATCACGGTAGGCACCGACGAGGAGACCGATAAGCTGATAGACGAGCTTAAAGAGCTGATGTCTGAGGTCGGGTGGTCTAAGAGGGAACACGCGCTGAACAGCGGCTGGGTCAATGAGTGAGCCTGCAAAGGCAAGACGTTTTTCAAAAACGATGGCGCTGATCGTTTACATTGTTGTATTTTACGGCTTGTGGACGGCGTGGGAGTTTTTGATAAAGGATATGATAAGCGCTTCGGTCAATAACGAGTATGTGTCCCAATTCATAAAATCCGGAGTTATCAAAAATCTGTTCTGGGTCTTGCCGGCGGCGCTGCTGGTGAAGCGGTTTGACGGCGAGGTATATGTCGGAATTCGCGAAATGTTCTCCACAAAGGTTAAGGTGTGGAGATATCTGCCGATATTACTTTTGTTTACCGTTTATTTGCTCGGCGGTGTCATTTTACAAAAGGGCAGAATAACGGTAAGTGAAACGTTTAAGCTGAGTGATATCATTATTGTGCTTTTTGTCGGCATTACGGAGGAAATGGTTTTCCGAGGGTGGCTGCTGAACGCTCTTATCGGGAAAAACAGCAACAATAGCCGGAAATGGTTTGCCGTTACCGCGAATTCCGTAATGTTTTTACTGATACATTTTCCGGTCTGGATACATAGCGGCGTATTTATTGAGGAATTCCGGAGCTTTGGGTTTCTGAGTATCCTTATTCTGAGCGGAATTTTTGGATGGACGTTTATAAAAAGCAGGAATATCTGGATTCCTGTGGCATTGCATATGTATTGGGATCTGCTGATGTTTGTGTTTTTTTGACTGAGTGAGGTATTTCCTAAATGACGAATACCAGCATTGCCAAGGTTGTTAAAGCGTTGAGAGGGCTTTTACAATGGCTTGAACAGACTGACTTCAATGAGCGCGTGAGGGAGATCATCCGTGAGCTGGAAGATCCCGAAATAAACGCGTTTGAGCTTCAACAACTGAAAAAGGAGCTTTCGACCGAGAATTTATTTCATCCGAAATGTCTGGGGGACGTTTATGTTTCCGGCTTTGTGGGTGATGGAACGGCGTTTGCGTGGTGGAATTATCTGAATTCCGTCGCGGAGATCTGTCAAAGTAATTTATAGTAGAGGGGTAATCATGACGAATAGCGATCAGACAACGATATTTTACACTCTGAAGCTCAAGCGTACTCGAACACCTGCTGAAGTTTTCGAGAAGATGAGCAAGTCTGTGAAAAAGAAGGGCGCTACCAGAAACTGGATGTGTAAGTATGACGATCAGTCATTCACGATTGAATTCGGAGATGAGAAAAGCGAGACATTTTGTATCTGCTTTAATGAGAAAAAGGTTTGCGACAGCTTCTGCAAGGTGTTTTTTCCGCTGTCGGGAGAGGAATTCGACGATGAGAAAAAGAGCGAGTTCAAGGCGCTTCTCAATATGATCTATTCCGTACGGACTTCTTTTGCCGAGATGAAGATCACCGATGATTACGGCGTTTCGGAGAGCTTTCTTGACACCAAGGTGAATAAGATCGCGCTTCGTGAGCTGACGGAAGAGGAAACCGAACGCGCGAAGCGGCTGTTTGCGGACGGGCGCACGGAGATCCGGG
>JAIEDJ010000033.1 GCA_029068025.1 Oscillospiraceae bacterium
GTTGGAAAACCGCAGTGAAAATGGCTTGTCCGAGCTGTCAAAAAAGTTCAAGCGGCTGATGATGAAGCTCACTCGCGGGATATTAAGCTCACAAACGGATGCGGAGGAATGTTATAACGACACGCTACTTGCGGTCTGGGAGCAGATCCCGCCCGACAAGCCGCATGACCTCGCGGCGTATGTCTGCAAGATAGTGCGGCGGAAGGCGATCAACCGCCTGCGCTACAACACCGCGCCGATACGCGATCACGATTTGTTGACGGAGCTTGACGAATGTCTCCCGTCCGACAGCTCTGTAGAAAACGCCGCCGAGACTGCCGAGCTTACCGAAGCGCTGAACGGCTGGCTCGACACACTCTCCGAACAGAACAAGCGTTTGTTTATGGAACGCTATTTCTTCGCGCAGCCGATCAAGGACGCGGCGAAAAGCTGCTCAATGAGCCTGACCGCCGCAACCTCGGCGCTATCGAGAATGAGAATTTCCCTCAAGTCTTATTTAGAAGAAAGGAGCTTTTTATGAATAATATCAATCCTATTTTCAAGGCACTCGGCGATATTGAGGAACGACATATTCCCGTTAATGAGAAAAAAAGACCCGGTAAAAAGATGAAGATCGCGCTGATAGCAGTGATCTCAGCTGCGGCGCTTTCATTGCTGGTCGGGTTCACGACTGCGGTTGTCAGAGGACAATACACATTCGGCTTCAGCAAAGGTAATTCGGCAGAACACGACTTTGAGCTTGATCTTACTTCGCAGAAGTTTACAATTCCCGACGAGTATATGTCAAAGCTCGAGGTAGGCGTATATCAAGGATATACGGACACGCCTTTCGGTGAACTGATGAGTGAATTTGGTATCACACCGCTTATCAATGATAATTTCACGGAGACTGATCAAAAAACGCGCGTAAGTATACTTTATCACAGTGAAGATCAGCGTTCGGTCGATTTCTTTTATACCTTGTACGACAAAAATATACAAAGTAAGATAAGTTTTATAGCAGAATACTTCTCGGATACTGAAAATATGACTTTAGAATCACACATTAATTTTCATCCCGGAGAACCAACCAAAGTCATAGCCTTGAATAACGGCGCATCATGTTTAATAACCAATACTATGGCAATATTCTCATACAACGGTGTAAGCTACAGCGTAAATTGCGATGAAATGCCCGGAATGGATACCGTAAAGCAAGTCCTCGCCGACCTCGGTGTACTGTAAATGATATTCCCCCGATCAGAGGCTAGCCGCCTCCGGTATTTCGTGTCACAGAAAAATTCGGTGTCAAGCGTGTTCACCCGACACCGAAAAATTTTTTTCAATCGTAAAAATCAATTATCGAACATTACAGCACTCCCAGATCCCTCAGCACCTGCTTAACAGCGTCAAATCCGACCTTATCTTCAAAGCCTATCGAGTACTTTACGCCGTCATGAGCAAAAACCGCGCCGGAGTTGTCCACATAGCAGTCGCTGCCGTCCTTGAGCGTGATATATTCGTATTCGCCCGCGTCGATCTCCATTCCGTAGCTCTGAAAATGACTATTGCAGAAGACCTCCGCCCTAACGGAAACTTCCTTATCCAGCTTCTTGCTGTAGAGCCTATATTCAAACACGACCATGTTGCCGCTCGCGGCAACTCTCGGGTGATTGATGTCGCGCATTTCAACAAACTCGCCGTTTGTATTGCTGATCTTTACCGGCGTGAAGTCAAGCTCCTCGCTGAAATTATCGTTTATCAGCAGATTGACATTGAATTCCTTGAACAGCTCCGACGGCAGCTTCTCAGCTATGGCAGGATCGGTCACGTCCGTATTCCGATACTCCTCGGGAATGATGATGTCGTTTTTCAGTTTGACCTCGAAATAAAATCCTGTGCCGTCCCCCGTCTTGAAGCTGTAGCGCGGATCTCCCAGCCTTGAGAATCCCACGCACATAGCCAGCGCCGCGGCGGTAGCGGCAGCGATCAGCACGACACGGAGTCTTTTGGGCTTGCGCTTTTCCGCAGCACCCGTATCCCCGAGCTTTGCGATCCCGGAGAATTCATCCTCGCGTATATGGCGGTCATCAACGGTTCCTATGGCGTTAATCAGCTTATTATTTTTCATAATGAAAAACCCCTTTCTATCAAGTGTTTTTTCAGAGAACTGCGCAGTCTCATCAGCGCGACCCCTGCGGCGCTCTGGCTCATCGAACACGCCCGCGCCGCGTCCTTCACCGATTGCAGGTAGAAATACCTCAGCATAAACAGCTTGTGCTGCTTCTCATCAAGAGAATCCAACCATGTATCCAGCGCTTCCTTAAACTCCGAGTTTTCCGCGGCTTTCTCGACAGAGCTTCCCTCGGCGGGCGTACACTCGTCAAGCTCAGTGACAAGATCAAAGCTCCGCATCTCGGCGGTGTTGTAGCGCAGACGGTTAAGCGTCAGCCGCCGCGCGATCTTGCAGACATACGCCGTCAGATTGTCGGGACGTTCGGGCGGAACGGCATTCCAGACAGCCATAAGCGTATCGTTGACACATTCCTCAGCGTCCTCGCGCGAGCGCACGATCCCCAGCGCGATCTTCATGATCAGCCGCCGCAGCTTCTGATCAAGCGCTTTAACCCCGCGCTCATCGCGGTTGGTGAGCAGTTCGATTATTTCATTGTCGTCCACACGGATCACCTCTGATATTTTATTAATGATACTTATCCCGCTTAGAGTTTACTGTAAAAAGATAGGTAACTGTGCGGAAATTGGCACACTTATCTCAATAATCTAAAGCGGGATCAGTATGAGAACCCGACGCGCCGTTTGCTGTCCTCATTGATTAAGACACGCCCGAATATCCGTTTATTACAGTATAACACAAAAAATCCCAGACAGGGACTGAAAAGCCTGATACCATTACGAAGGACACAACACGCGGGATAAAGTTTTCGATCCGTACTATTGAGCTGTTGATCGAGAATGATAAGGTTAAAAACCAATAAAATGAAATTTCCGAGCGTAAGACGAATACGCATATAGAAGTAATGCCCGAAAGCAGTTTTTCAACTGCTTTCGGGCTTGTTTCAATTATCGGTTTATCCACATAAATCAGAATTTATATTACAAAACGATATGTTTGTTGCTTATGTTTGAGTTTCTTTGAATAAGGAAAGCTTTTTAATTGACATATAATTTTTTCTAATGTAGTATATGTATCATTTATCGG
>JAIEDJ010000331.1 GCA_029068025.1 Oscillospiraceae bacterium
CGTCGGGGACTATGCGGAGAACATCAAAGTGCTGCTTAACAGTCTGAAAAGCGGCGATCAAAATTAATTATCGGCTTCTGTAACGGATCCCGATCATCTTAAGGCAAGTTTTTGTGTTAGGGTGATCGGGATTTTTTATATCATTTAGTATTATCTTGAAAAAAGTTCTTGACAAGTTCATTCTCACGTGGTATAATGAACTTGCAAAGTTAAGCAAGCTGTACTTGACGCGCGGTAAAATTCTATCATTAGTTCGCATTATATTGCGGATTTTAATTTTAAATCGCGAGTAAAGTTTGCTTAATTGTTGAGGTGAAAAAACAGACATTATGAATTCGGGAGGTAGTATTATGGAATTTGAAAATAAGATCATTTACAGCGACTATGAGCCGCCGTGTGAACGAAGAGGCTGCTTCGCCTATGAAAACGGACGCTGCACTATTCTTACAAGCAACGATTTCGGAAAGCGCGAATGTCCGTTCTACAAGCCGGAAAACGAAAATAACGAGGTATAAATGCTGATATGAAAAACGGGGGTGTGATGATTTGGACACAAAAAATTATCTTGAGTCGCTGCGGCTGTTTGACGCGCGTATCGAGCAGCGGATAAAGCAGCTTGACGATCTTGAACAAAGACGTTCTTTTTTATCATCAAATGGGTGTTCGTGTGACGCTTTGGAGCGCGGCTGTGGTGTGATCAATGATCTCAAAACGGAAATATCGGAGGATATCCTGCAATTTGAGATGCAGCGCAACGATATCATCAATAAGATCCAGAGCCTGAATGATCATAAGCTGGTACGCGTGCTTTTCAAGCGCTATGTTGAGTACAAGCCGTTTGAGCAGGTCGCCGCGGAGCTTGGCTACGTGCGGTCTCATACGCTTTTGCTTCACAGAAACGCTCTTGCTGCGCTGGAATCTGCTCTTCGCTGAGATCAACGCTTGTCAGACGAACAACGCGCGGAGGGCGGCGGGGCGTGAGCATTAGCCTTATTGGGGTTGATTTCCTTTCCCATTTATGGCGCGAAGCGCGGCTAATGCGAATGTCCCGCCGCCGCGCCGGCGAGATGCACCCGAGGGCGCTTAGACGCGTTTCGGTTTGATCAACATTTGAAGCGTCCGACGGTGTATCGAGCCGGCGCTTGCCACGCATGTCTGTGTGGATAGGAGCAGGTGCTTTAAGTCTAACCGGCGGAGATCAACGCAATAAATTTGTAGCAAAGGAACTTTCGCAAAGATCAACGCTATAAAAACGCAGCAAAGGGTCTTGCGCCAAGATCAACGAACGATAGGACAGTGAATTTCAAAAAGGTCGAAATTTTAATTTCGACCGGTTCGGACTTGACGGCTAAGCGTAACGGAGCGCAGCGAAGTGAAGCGTGCCGCCAAGTTCGAATTTTGAAATTTTTTAAGATAGGAGCTGAGATGGAGGTTAGAAAGTTTCTTCCCGAGCTGGTCGGGGGCGGATATAGGGAGTTCTGGGATTTTCGCGGCAGATATCGCGTTGTGAAGGGTTCCCGCGCGTCCAAAAAATCCAAGACCTGTGCGCTGTGGTTTATTGTTAATATGATGAAGTATAAGGGCGCTAACCTGCTGGTAGTGCGGAAGACGTTCAGGACTATCAAGGACAGCTGCTTTGCGGAATTGAAGTGGGCTGTGAGTGTGCTGGGGGTCGCTAAGTTCTGGGATATCAAGGAATCGCCGCTTGAGATGACGTACAGACCTACGGGGCAGAAGATCTATTTTAGGGGGCTGGACGATCCTTTTAAGATCACGTCCATCACCGTGGATACGGGGCGGCTGTGCTGGCTGTGGATAGAGGAAGCGTATGAGATCGCATCGGAAGCGGATTTTAATGTGTTGGACGAATCGATCAGGGGAACTGTGGAGGACGGCTTATTCAAGCAGATAACCATTACGTTTAATCCGTGGAACGAGAATCACTGGCTGAAACGGAGGTTTTTCGACGAAAGGTGCGGAGTGGACGAGAACGGCGCGGTGGTATTCAGGGAGCGGGAAGGCACGGTCTCGTCAGACGGCGAGATCCTGGCGATGACTGTCAACTATATGTGCAACGAGTGGCTGGACGACTCGGACAGGCGGATGTTCGAGAGGATGAGAGTTGAGGATCCGAGACGGTATCAGGTCGCGGGACTTGGGTGCTGGGGCGTTTGCGACGGGCTTGTATATGAGCGGTGGGAGCTGCGGAGCTTTGATGTTGAAAGTATTACCAAGTGCGAGGGTGTTCGCTCGGCGTTCGGGCTGGATTTCGGTTACACGAACGATCCGTCGGCGCTGTTCTGCGGTCTGGTCGATGTGCGCGAAAGAGTGATATATGTTTTTGATGAGATGTACGGGCGCGGTATGTCTAATATGATGATATATGACAGGATCTCGGAAATGGGGTTCTCAAAGGAGAAGATCATTGCGGACTGCGCCAATCCCAAGGATATCGCGGAGCTGAGAGAGCTGGGGCTGACGCGTATCAGGGCGGCGCGGAAGGGGGCGGACAGCGTTAATCATGGTATTCAATTCATTCGGAATTTCAGGATAGTTATACATCCCAAGTGCGTGAATTTCTATACCGAGATATCAAGCTATGTGTGGGCGGCGGACAAATTCGGAAAGCTCACCAACAAGCCCTCCGACAGTATGAATCACCTTATGGACGCTATGCGGTATGCGCTGGAGGATGTCAATTCCTCAAGATCGTTCGGGTTCTGACAGGTTAGTACTTAATGATAATAATTAGTACAGCATAATACTTAAATCCCGAAGTGCGGTGTGATATAATGATGATCACGGACGGCAATTTTTATCGATCATAAACGGAGGTGATCATTTGACTTGGAAGCAGGAACGGTTTTGTGAGGAATTTATCGTCGACGCTAACGCAAGGGCGGCTGCGATCCGTGCCGGGTATTCGGCTAAGAGCGAGTCAAATCCGCAAAGGCTTATGGCAAACAAGGAAGTGCGGGCGCGGATCTGCGAGCTGATGGGGTCGATACAGTGTGAAAGGGTCGCGAGGGCGGCGGAGGTGATCGGTTTTTTGACGGCGGTCATGCGGGACGAGGTCGAGGGTATGAAAACCACGTCAAAGGACAGAATACGCGCCGCGGAGCTTCTTGGAAAGCGCTATGGCGTATTCGGCGAAAAGGATGGCGGCGGAGAGCAGGAAGTCATCGTTATCTCCGGAGAACAGCAGTTGGAATGACATTAGCGTGTAACAGGAAATCGTCGTTCTTTTCGGAGAACAGCTTTAGGAATTGCAGCGTCAATAAACAAGAATAATTTTTGGGGGAGTTATGTTTAATAATTTAATTGATCCGGGGCTGGAAGCGGTCGGGGACGAGGATTTTATCCTCGGGGAGATCAACAGGTTTAAGGCTTCAAGGCGAAGACGTTCAATGCTGGACGGCGTGCGGTATTTCTGCGGTCAGCATGATATTCTGTCTCGTCAGAGGACTGTCATCGGCGAAAGAGGCGAACCGGAGCCGGTGTATAATCTTCCGAATAACCGCGTCGTTGACAATCAATACGCGAAAATGGTCGTTCAGAAGAACAATTATCTGCTGGGAAAACCGTTTTCGTTCCGCTGCGGGAACGCGGAGGTCTCGGACGCTCTTGACAGGGTGATGGATAAGGGCTTCAGGCGTACTTTGAAGGCTGTGGGAGAGGATTCGCTCAACTGCGGGGTAGGGTGGCTTTTCGTTTATTACGATGATGAGGGCAGGCTTTGTTTTAAGCGGCTGAATCCGCTTGAGGTCATTCCCGAATGGGCGGACGAGGAGCATACCGAGCTGGACTGCGCTATACGCGTTTATGAGGTCTCGGAGATCACAAAGCGGTTCGGCAGGATTGAAGAAAGAACCGTCGAAAAGGTCGAGGTCTACTCCAAGAAGGGGATATTTTACTATGAGCTTGACGGGGGCAGGCTGAAACCCGAGGTTCCGTTTTTCCGGAATTATTTTACTGTTACCGTTGAGGGCGGAGAGCGGTCGGAATGGAACTGGGAGAGAATACCGCTGATACCGTTCCGCAGCAACAGTCGGGAGATACCGCTGATAGAGCGCGTCAAGACGCTCCAGGACGGGCTGAATTCTATAGAGTCGAACTTCCAGAACATCATGGAGGAAGACGTGCGGAATTCGATCTTGGTTCTGGTGAACTATGACGGTGAAGATCTGGCGGGGTTCCGGAAGAATCTTGCGGAATACGGTGTGGTTCCCGTAAGGACTGTGGACGGCGGCGCGGGGGATCTGAAATCGCTCAAGCTCGAGGTCAACTCGGAGAATTACCGCGTCATTCTGGAGCTGTTCAAGCGGGGGATCGTGGAGAACGCTATGGGCTATGACGCGCGGGACGACCGTGCTTCCGGGAATCCGAACGAGCTGAATATCCGTTCGATGTACAGCGATATCGATCTTGACGCGAATTCAATGGAAACGGAATTTCAGGCGGCGTTTGAACGGCTGCTGTGGTTTGTGAGAGCGCATTTCTCGAATATCGGAATGGGGGATATTTCACGTGAGAAGGTGGATATCATATTCGACCGCGATATTATGATGAACGAGGGAGAGGTCATCGACAACTGCCGCAAGTCTGTGGGACTTATCTCCGAGGAGACTATTGTGGCTATGCACCCGTGGATCTCGGATCCGGCGGAGGAGCTGAAGAGGATCAAAAACTCGGGAAAAGCTCCCGAAAATAAGGTCAATACGGAATAATAGTTAATAATACTAAATAGTACTTGAAACTGATTCTCCCGAATGTTATAATTATAATCGGGACGAGTGAAAAATTCATTAGGGTTATGAAGGCCGCGGATATGTTCGTAATAAATCGTGAGAGATCGTAATAAATCGAATCGGGCGCTTTCGGCTCGTCCGCGGCTTTTGTAATATTTTTAAAAAGGAGGTTTTTATGGCTACTGAAAACATTAATGCGGAGAGCACGAATGACGGTGACAAGCTCAGCGAGAAAAACGGGGGGAACTCGGCGGAGATCGTGGAATTCCTCAAAAAGCAGATCACCGAGCTTCTAGCGGAGCTTAAGGAAAAGGACGGCGAGATCCGCAAGGTTAAGGTGAACGCTGCCGTTGACGCGGCGCTTATCGCGGCGGGAGCAAAGAACGTCGTCGCCGTCAAGGCGCTTATCACGGGGCTTGACGAGGCGGAGCTTTCGGAGGACGGTTCCGTGAAGGGGCTGGAGGAGAAGATCAGCGCGGTCAAAGCTTCGGACGGCTATCTGTTCGAGCAGCGCGGCGGCAAGGTGACTATGCGCGGCGCAAAGCCCGGGGAATCGGGATCCGAAGGCATTGACGGGAACGCCGATATCTCGAAAATGACCTATTCGCAGCTGGCGGATTATATCAGGAAAAATCCGGACGCGAAGATCTTTGACTGAGAGCCGGTTTAGTATCCTCCGAAGCACCGGCTTCACCCGTCCTTCCGCGCCCTACTTAGGCAATTTTTCTTGAGGTACATACAGTACATCTGCGAAAAATTGCCGTTGTAGGGCACGAAAATCCGG
>JAIEDJ010000332.1 GCA_029068025.1 Oscillospiraceae bacterium
ATAACCGCAAAGATATAGTACCCGTCAAACGGCGGAACAGTGATAAGATTCAGCACGGCAAGATACGCGCAGATCTGCGATGCCATGACCAGCGCCAGCGCAATATAAACAGCCGTTTCCGACGCAACAAGGACAAGTATCACCTTTGCGATTATCATCAGAATAAATCCGAGCACAAACAGCGACAGCGGCCCCGTCAGCGAGATCAGCGTCACGGCAGTGTTCTGGGAAACCTTTCGGCAGCGGTTGAAGCTGATCGGCACTTGCTTTGACCAGCCTATGCAGCACAGACCCATGCACAGCGCACCCATCCAATCTATATGAACAAGCGGGTTCATTGTCAGCATTCCGTACTGCTCGGCGGTATCATCACCAAGCTGCTTTGCCACCCAGCCTCTCGCGAACGCCCTGAACGGGAACACCAAAAACAATATCACAAGCACGGAGAAGAACGATTGTATAACAATTATCATCGATTCCTCGCCCATGAAATAACTCAACAGTTCAAGTATAGGCCCCTTCAAATCTTCAACACCTCTGTTCTTAAAGCAAAAGCAATTTTAAAACGATATTCTATTATATTATAACGCATTTGGAAAATTATTTCAAGGGGGTAAGGCAAATTTTTTCAAGTATTTCATAAAACCGCTTGACAAATTTTTCTGAACGGTGTATAATAACCTTGTAAATGCGAAGATGGGTGCGCTTTTCAGCGCCGCACCGGAGAAAAGATCTTTCAGAGAGCTGCCGTTTGGTGCAAGGCAGTAAGATCCCTTCGATACGATCCGCCCGGAGCAGGGTTTTTGAACGAGATATTTCCTCAGACAAAAAGCGGAAAACGATCTCTATTAAAGAATCACGGTGCCTCACCGTTAGCGGAGGGTGCATTGACGGATGTACGGAAATAACAATTTTTAAAGTTTCAGCCCTGTCCGTCGTAATATCTTACGGACGGGGCTTTCCTATGCCCCGCCAATAATCAGGAGGCAAATATTATGCTAACACTCGACAGTATCTACAAGGCGTCTCACGTACTTAAAGAGGTGATCAGACAGACCGATCTGATCAAAGCACCTAAGATCAACCCGAACGCCGAGGTCTACCTCAAGACCGAGAATCTCCAGGTAACAGGCTCGTTCAAGGTTCGCGGCGCGTATTACAAGATCTCCACGCTCACCCCCGAGGAACGCGAAAAGGGCGTTATCGCCTGCTCCGCGGGCAACCACGCGCAAGGCGTGGCGCTCGCCGCAACTAAGGCAGGTATCAAGTCTCTGATCTGCCTGCCCGACGGCGCTCCGATCTCCAAGGTTGAGGCGACCAAGGGCTACGGCGCGGACGTGTGCCTTGTCCCGGGAGTTTATGACGACGCGTACAACATGGCGCTCAAGCTCCGCGATGAAAAGGGCTACACGTTCATCCACCCGTTCGACGACGAAAACGTAATCGCGGGTCAGGGCACCATCGGACTTGAATTGCTTGAGCAGCTCCCCGATATGGACGCGGTGGTCGTTCCAGTCGGCGGCGGCGGACTCATCTCGGGCGTTGCGTTCGCGATAAAGTCTCTGAACCCGAATATCAAGGTCTACGGCGTACAGGCGGCGGGCGCTCCGTCCATGGCGAACTCCGTTCACGATAAAAAGATCGAGCGTCTTGAAAGGGTGTCCACCATAGCGGACGGTATCGCGGTCAAGGAACCCGGAGAGCACACGTTCGACTACTGCTCCAAGTACGTAGACGAGATCGTGACCGTCACCGAGGACGAGATCTCCTGCGCTATCCTCTCGCTGATCGAGCAGCAGAAGCTTATCGCCGAGGGCGCGGGCGCTGTATCGGTAGCGGCGGTAATGTTCGACAAGGTGCCCGTTAAGGGCAAGAAGGTGGTCTGCCTCGTTTCGGGCGGAAACATCGACGTTACAATACTTAATCTTGTCATCAGACGCGGTCTTGTCCAGAGCGGACGCGCTTCTCTGCTCACTATCGAGCTTGTGGACAAGCCCGGACAGCTTGTCGGCGTATCAAAGATCATCGCGGACTTGGGCGGCAATGTCACCGCCGTGCATCACGAACGCGCTGACGGCAACGAGAATTCGATCAACGGCTGCTTCCTCAGAATTCAGCTTGAAACACGAAACTTCGAGCACCTTGAGCAGATCAGAAAAGCTCTCAAGGACGCGGGCTTCAAGGTATTGGATAACGCGTAATGCTGTTTGTTCAACAGATTGATTTAATTTACACAAAGTACACACGTGGAAGCAATTTCGCGAACATGCGGCGTTCAATAAGATTTTTGCCGGTCGAGTTTGACAAGGCAAAAATTACGGAAGAGATATTGTTCGATAAAGCAGTGATCTATCAATCGGAAGACGGACTGAATTTACACGAGCGCAGTCGAAAAACAAAGCCGCTCGGAGAGAACGCCTTTTTTGACGGGAAATTCTCGGATTTTTTCGGGAACAGGATATTCATAAAGCGCGCTGAAAACAGTTATGAAATACTCTACACCGACAAGGTACAGCACGGCTGGATAAAGAGCAAATTCAAGCTCACGGACAGCACGAGCGGTCGGATCATCTACAACGAGCGCCATGGCAGCTATTTCGATTCCCCGATATGGTATTACTATGTCACAACGTTCAATTTCGTCTGCACAGATAAGGAGAATTTCAAGCCGAAGCTCTTCTTCATCAAGGAGCCGGATCACGTTTTTACGGATATGAAGAAGCTGCGCTACAGCGGAAACAGATAGCCGCCTGCAATTCGCGAAAGCGCCTGTGCGAGTACAGACGGCTAGGGCAAACCGAAGGTTCTCCCGGTTCGCGGATTGCTTTTATAAGGAGAAAGATATGCAACTTGCAGACCTGCTTTTAAACGGAAAAAATAACATTGAGATACTGCCGCCCGATCCCGAACGTGTTAAGGAAAACGCGGAGTTTTTTCAGGCAAACGATCAGTCCGCGTTCGGTATGCTTATCCATCACAGCGGAGGTGTAACCGTAAACGGCGCCGTACGTCTGCTCGGAAGCACCGCCGACCCGAATTACCGCGATATCAAAGCGTTCAACGAACAGTTCGGCGGCAACGGATTTGTCATACTCGGTGACGATATTTTCGGCGGTATCTTCGCATTAAATCTCGGACTGCTCCCGGAATGTCCCGGGAATATGATCTACTTCGCTCCCGACACACTGGAGTTCGAGGATATGGAGATAAAGCTCTCGCAGTTCTTCGAGTTTTTGAGGAACAGCGACCTTTCGGATTTTTACGGGCAGTTTTCCCCCGAGGAGTACGAAGCTCTCCGCGCGACGAACGTGGAGTTCAACAAGGTCCTGCACATTCTTCCGCCGCAGTGGAGCGCGGAATTCAACACCGAAAAGCACGACGCACGCGCGATCAGCGTTGACGAATACTACAGATCAATATCAAACGGTTAATTATGCCATACGGCAGTTTTGAAAGGAGTTTATTATGAAAACCATTCATACGGACAACGCGCCTCAGGCTATAGGACCCTACAGCCAGGCAAAGGTATACGAGAGCGTAATGTTCAGCTCGGGGCAGATCCCGATCGATCCCGCCACCGGAGAGCTGGTATCCGGCGGCATCGAGGAACAGACACACCGCGTATGCCAGAACCTCAAGGCAGTTCTGGAAGCGGCAGGCAGCTCGCTCGAAAAGGTGATAAAGACCAACTGCTATCTTAAGGATATCAACGATTTTGCCGCGTTCAACAAGGTGTACGCCGAATACTTCACCGAAAAGCCCGCGCGCTCCTGCGTCGGAGGGCTTCAGATCCCCAAGGGCGCTCTCGTTGAAGTAGAAGTCATCGCACAGGTAGACTGAGCAGACTGACAATACGCACAAATAAAAAATATCCGCAAGCATTCAACTTGCGGATATTTTTTATTTTATATTTGCCGCTATATCCATAAGGGTATCCACCGATATCTTAAGCTCCGAGAAATCTCCGTAATTGCTGCGGTACAGCTCCACGATCAGCGCTCCGTCAAAGCCGTTTGAGCGCAGCCGCTTTATCAGTGCCGAAAAATCAAAGCTGCCGCGCCCTATCGGCAGACAGTCGCGGCTGTCGTCGCCGTCGGAAAGATGACAGTGAACGATACTGTCCTTAAGAACTTCGACATATTCAAGCGGATCCTCGCCGCTGCGCCGTGCCTGCTTAAGATCAAGGACGAAATTCGCGCAGTCTCCGAGCTCGCGCTTCATCGTCTTAAGGAATTCCAAACGACCCGAAAGGCAGTAGGACACGTTCTCCTGCGCAACGGTCACGCCGTATTCCCTGCCCGCCTCCGCCAGCATTCGGAACTGCCTTAAATAATGCGACACAGTGCACTTGCTGCTGAGGATCGCGCCGTGCAGCACAAAGATCTTTGCGCCGAGCTTCTTCATGCTCCCGAAAAACTCGCGGTACAGCGCCATCATCTCGTCGATACGTCTGTCGTATTCCGAAAACACGAACACGCTCTCCATCGGCGACGAGAACGGATGCAGGGACGTTACCTTCATTCCGTTTTCGTCACGGATACCGCATATCTGCGACAAGATCGGCTCCTGTGCCTCGCAGGTCGCGTTCGCGAACACCTCAGCGTTCTTCACGCCGAGTGCCGCAAGCTCGGCAAAAGCGTCCTCCGCGTGCAGCGGATAAAGGGACGCTGTTGAAACTCCTATGTCCATCTTTTCTCCTTATTTAAAAAAATTTCAAAATTCCGAGTTGGCGGCACGCTATGCTCCGCGCTTTGCGCTGCGCTCCGCTTAGCCGTCAACTCGGAACCGGTCGAAATTAAAATTTCGACCTTTTTGAAATTCACTGACCAATCTACAGTTGATCTTGGCGTAAGAGCCTTCGCAACGCATTTATTATGCTGATCTTAGCGCAGAGCCTTTGCCGCGCATTTTAATTTCCGCCATTGGCTCGGCACTTTGCTGTAAAGCAATTCTATATGTAACTTTCCGATTTTACAGAGCTGTCAGAATCAACTTTTTTCTTGGAAACCACGCCGACTATGCCCATGAAAAACAGCACGACCCCGCCGAGGGCAATTTGCATCAATCCCAGAAACGCAAAAAATCCTGCGGTTTTTATCTCCGAATAAGGTACACTAAACAATGCTTTCGGACTTGTTATCGGTTCAATGAAGAACTGCCCGACAAACGCAATAAGCGCAAATACCATACCGGTTATCGCGCCGCCCTTCTTTAAATGAGTCAAAAAAACTCCGGCAACACAAACTATCGCGGCAGCAAACAGAACTATTGCGCCCGCTCTCGCAAGACAGGCCATTGCCATCAATCTGCCGGATGTTCTGAAAGTAGTATCCGGTATTTCCAGAAATACTCCGACCACCCCGGTCAACGCAAGCAGACTGCCAATTATCAGACCTATGCTCCCGATTTTCTTCAGCATATTTACCTCCGATATTCTCCGATGCTTTGCCGCAAATTACAGCAGCGGTTTCCGGCAATTTTATTATAACACAAATTTAAGCGCCGCAGCGCCGCGGCGCGGCAGCGCCGAA
>JAIEDJ010000333.1 GCA_029068025.1 Oscillospiraceae bacterium
GATGTATCGACGAAAATGAAGCATCAACCGCATTCTCCAGCGCCTCAGACACCGGCTTTTCGATAAAGCTGCCATATATCCCCTCGGCTATCGGTCCGCTAAGCCACAAGGCCGCCGCAAACGCGACAAATATTGCCGCAAGACTGAGGATCATCTTCGCGAAGCCCTTTCTCCAGCCTCCGAAAAACATAAACAGTATTATTGCCGCAATTGCAATATCAAAAACTATTGCAAATTCCGAACCCATATATTCGCTCCTCTCATCTGCCCTGCAGCTGAACACGCTGCACGGTGTTGTATCCCAGAAGATACGCATATCCGTTGATTATTTTAACATTTGAATATTCCTCACCCAGCTCGCACGACCATGTCTCGTTCAGCGACTGATCATATGCGTAAAGACGGCTGCCGATAAGGAGATAAAGCCGTCCGTCGCTTATGTCACAGGCGGTAATGTCATCGTCCGGTGTTATTGAGCCGATCTGCTGAAGCGCATTATCGTATGTAACAGCGGTCTCCTTATTTGTCGCGGAGTCGCGGAAAATGACCGCTCGTATCCTGTCGGTGCGCGGAAGCGCGTTAATCGGTCTGGTAAAGGAATTGAGAGCTGAGATCTCTCCCGTATTCTCGTTAAGAAGCAGCGCTCCCGAGCCCGTTACGGCATATATCCCGTCGGAACACAGCTCCAGGGAATACGTGACCCTCTCACCTATAGCCGTCCGCCACACCTCGGACCCGGAGCCTGAAATATCAAATTTCACAATACTCCCGCGCAGCTCGCCGTTCTGTTCTCCGATAACTGACGCATAAACGCTTTTGTCGCCCTGCCCGAAGCAAACTCCCATGATCTTCTCGTCCGGAGAAGCCCAGCGGAAGATCTGCCTGCCCTCCCCGTTGAAAACGCACAGGTAATTTGAGTATCTGGTCGAGGTCGTTATAACGGCGCTGCGCTCATCGTTTCCGATCTGTCCGAAAACGATGATGTCATCCACGGTATTGCTGAACACCTCACCCGTTCTGGAATACACTCTGAACGACTTGCCGTTTCTGTCGTAAACCATAACTCGCCTGCTGTTGGACACGCTTGCGGGATTCTGAAATTTATGCTGTATCCCCGCGATCTCCGCGCCGTCACTTGTATAGGTGTACAGATATGTATCGGTCAGTAAGTAGAAGTTCTCTCCCATCTCACCGAGATAATACTGCGTACTGCCGGGCAGCGTGACGGGAAATCCTCCCCCGCCGCGCTTGATGCCGATGTCCTTAAACGGCGCAAAAACAGTCCGCCAGTTGGCAATGATCAATATTATCACCAAAACAACCAGCGCAAATACGGCAAAACGAATCTTTTTTTTCCTGCGCAGCTTTTTTTCACGATACTTGTTTATATCGTTTCTTTCCTCGGTTTTTGGTTTTACATTATTCATTATATCACATACTTCCCCTTTAAGTCAAGTGCACAAATCAACAAAAGTTATTATTTTGTATCAAATGTGAAAACGTTCAGACCCTGTGAGCCGTGATAATGGTATTGCTTTCAGCGTTTACGGTTATTTCACAGCCGTCCGCGATAACATAAAAATTCTTCCCCCGCCTTGTGACCGATGCATTTTCACCGCGCAGCTTATTTTTGCACCACTCCACAACGTCCTCACAGTCCGGCAGAACAAGATTTCTGCGTATCCGCTGTGCGCCAAGCCCGGTGGTGTGCAGCTTTTTCATACGCTCCGAAAGCTGTCCGGCGGCGCTGAGCCGTTCGGACTCCTCATAGAACACTTCATTCAGATAAAGTCCGTCCGCCGGCAGCGTGACTCCGGCAAAATCGCGTTCACCGCTGTTCAGCGCTCTGCGGATATCGTCAAGACTTCTCCGTCCCTCGCTTACATAAATCAGCGTCCCCGCAACTATCCTCACCATATTGTACAAAAAACCGTTCCCACGAATTTTTATTTCGCAGATACCGTTTTTTTGAGAAATATTCAGATCGTAGATCGTCCTCACAGTTGACTTTACCCGAGCCTTGCCCTCGGCGCGGCAGAATCCCGCGAAATCGTGCTCTCCAATGAAAAGCTCCGCTGCGCGGTTCATAGCCGAAATATCGAGTTTATACGGATAATGATATGCCAGCTTTTGCATAAAAACGTCACGGTTTGGCTTATTGTTGATCAAATACACATATTCCTTTGCCTTTGTGCAGAATCTCGCGTGGAAGTCCTCAGGAACATCCTCACAGGAGAGCACCGCAATGCTGTAAGGCAGCAGCGTGTTCATACCCTTGACAAATCCCTCACAGGGTATCCTGCTGTCAACATGAACATTAAAACAAAAACGTCTCGCGTGTACGCCCGCGTCGGTTCTCGAACAGCCATATATTACGGGCGGTGGGATCTTCAGCAGCTTTCCTATAGCCTTTTCCACAACCTCCTGAACCGAGACCGCGTTGTCCTGACGCTGAAACCCATGATAATCAGCGCCGTTGTATGAAATAAAAACCTTTAAGTTTCGCATGGCACCTCTTTAAAAAGAAATTTCAAAACCGGCGGGCGAAGCCCGCCTAGCCAGCCCCGATCAGCTCCACTCCACTTCGTTCCGCTCCGCCGATCGTGACTGCTTTTTGAAATTTCTCCTGCGCGTTTAAATTGTTGATCTTAGCTTGGGCGCTTATGATCGCTTTTGACACGCTGCTCTTGGCTAAAATAACTTTTTCTGCAGTCTGAAAGCTTTTTATGCAGACCAATACAGCATAAACCATTACGGTATTACGGGAAAACAGTTCATCACGATAACTCCCGCCAGAAGAGCGAGCATTATCACCGACGCGATATAGTCGCGCGGCGCGGTTTTCAGCTGCTTCATCCGTGTTCTGCCTTCCCCGCCGTGATAGCAGCGGCATTCCATCGCCGTAGCAAGCTCGTTCGCGCGTTTGAACGCCGACACAAACAGCGGAATAAGTATCGGCACCAATGATTTTGCCTTTTTAAATATATTCCCGCTGTCCAGCTCCGCTCCGCGCGCCTTCTGAGCGGACATGATCTTGTCTGTTTCCTCAACGAGCGTCGGAATGAACCGAAGCGCGATAGTCATCATCATTGAAAGCTCGTGAACCGGGAACCGTATCTTCTTCAACGGACCGAGCAGCCTTTCTATAGCGTCCGTAAGCATGATCGGAGAAGTTGTATAAGTCAGCCGCGACATTCCGACGATAAGCGCAATTATCCTCAGCAGCATAAACACCGACGTACGCACACCCTCGGGATACACCGAGATTATCCACCACGAAAACAGCGG
Source organism: Oscillospiraceae bacterium (assembly GCA_029068025.1). GTDB lineage: Bacteria > Bacillota > Clostridia > Oscillospirales > Ruminococcaceae > CAG-115. Next base: position 3,289 of record JAIEDJ010000333.1, read on the forward strand.
TTCCTCTCCCCTGATAAACAACAGATTCAGCACCGCCGTAAACAACATCAGCGGCAGGATCGGCTTTACGCTTTTCAGGATCATTGTAAGTCTTATTCCCGAGATGATATAGCAGATCACCATAAACAGCATACCGACGAGCAGCCCCGTAAAGTTCTGCGCGACAAACAGTATCACCAGATAAAGAAAATCCAGCAGCAGCTTGACACGGCTGTCCATTCTGTGTATGACCGATTTACCGGGAAAGTATTGTCCGATAGTTATATCCTTGATCATAATCCACCTATTTATAAAGAATTTCAAAATTCTCAATTGGCGGCACACTTCGCGCTTCGCGCTGCGTTTAGCCGTCAATTGAGAACCGGTCAAAATTTTTCTTTCGAAAAATTTTGACACTTTTTGAAATTCATGCATGTTTAAAACGTTTTTCTTGGCTTAAGCGCTTTGCTGCACATTTGTGTAATGTTGTTATCAGCTTAAGTGCCCTTGCTGCGTTTAACCTGGACACGCTCACATAAGGGTAAGCAAACGCTCGGCCGCCCTTTGGGTCGTGTATATATCGTTTCCGATGTCGATACCGCGTTCTTTGAGCAAGTGCGACAGCCGCGTTATCTGCGGAACGTCCAATCCGATGGACACCAATTCATCGGTACGCTCAAAAACCTTGTCTGTCTCATCATAGCAAAATACACTGCCCTTGTTCATAACCAAAACCTTGGTTGCGTATTTTACAATATCTTCCATCGAGTGAGAAACGAGCAATATAGTTTTTCCGGATTTTCTGTGATACTCGCTGATCAGCCCAAGTATCTTGTCCCTGCCCTTCGGATCAAGCCCCGCGGCAGGCTCATCAAGAATAAGCACCTCGGGATCCATTGCGAGAACTCCCGCAAGCGCCGCTCTGCGCTGCTGTCCTCCCGACAGCTCAAACGGAGACTTTTCAAGCAGATGAACTATCCCCATGCTCTCGGCAGCCGCCCGAACACGATCCTTTATCTCCTCTTCTGACAACCCCATATTTCGCGGGCCGTAAGCGATATCCTTCGCAACAGTCTCCTCAAACAGCTGGTGCTCCGAATACTGGAACACGATCCCGACCTTAAAACGGATATCCCGGATATTAACGTCCTTGCCCCAGATATTGCGTCCGTCCACATACACCGTGCCCTCGGTAGGCTTTATAAGCCCGTTAAGGTGCTGTATCAGCGTGGATTTTCCGCTGCCCGTGTGCCCGATGATCCCGACGAATTCTCCCCTCGCTACGGACAGATCGACGTTATCGACTGCCGTCTTTTCAAACGGCGTACCGACGCTGTATTTATAGGTCAGCTTCTCCAGCCGCGCCGCTTCGTCTGCGTCATTTCGGATAACCGCAGGCTTCTCTTTGATATCGGAGATCTTTTTCTTGAGATCCAGCCTTGTGATCGCCTCGGCACAGTCTTCCTCAAAGATTATTTCCCGGGAAATATCCACGCCGACGTTTATCAGCATAGCGCACAGCTCCGTCACCTGAGGAACGTCCAGCCCCACCGCTCTCAGCTCCTCGAGACGCGAGAATATTTTTTTCGGCACGTCGTCCATGATAACAGTCCCGCCGTCCATAACGACAACGCGATCCGCCTGAGCCGCTTCGTCCATATAATGCGTTATAAGGATCACAGTGATCCCATGCTCCTTGTTCAGACGCTTTATCGTTTTCATGACCTCGCGCCGTCCCTTGGGATCAAGCATTGCCGTAGGCTCATCCATAACGATACAGCGCGGCTGCATGGCGATTATCCCCGCGATAGCGACACGCTGCTTTTGTCCGCCGGAAAGCTGATGCGGCGCGTGCTCGCGGAATTCATACATATCCACCTGCTTCAGCGCGTCATCAACACGCTCGCGTATCTCCTTTGGCGGAACGCCAAGATTTTCGGGAGCAAACGCCACGTCCTCCTCGACGATCGTTGCCACAAGCTGATTGTCAGGATTCTGAAACACCATTCCGACAGTCCTGCGGACATCGAACAGCCTGTCCTCATCGGCAGTATCGATACCGTCCACAATAACTTTTCCGCTCGTCGGAGTGAGTATTGCGTTAAAGTGCTTTGCCAGCGTAGATTTGCCGCAGCCGTTATGCCCCAGCACCGCAAGAAATTGTCCCTCGGGAACGGTAAGACTGACGTTTTTCAGCGCGGTGTTCCTTTCGGTAACATTTCCGTTTTCGTCCTGAGTAATATAATCAAAGCACAGATCATCAACCTTAATAATGTCCAAAGTCCATTCTCCTGTTCACACTGCCAAACAAGTGCAGATCTAAGTTATTATCTATAATTAAGTATATCAGCGCGTATCGGAAACCCATTTGTCAGAGACAACCGTGTTCTTCGCGGTTATGCCGGGTTTTCTCAGGCACATAAACATACATTATATATTATACACCTTTTTTACTGATAAGTCAAGAGCAAATTAAAAGCACAGAAAAAAGACGGAGTTTGTCCAGTATGATTGACAGACTCTGATCGTATAAAAAACCTCTCGGGAAGGGGGTAAAAAATTTCGGGGCATCGGCTATAGGTCAACCCTCTGTCACTTCGCGACATCTCCCCCTTCCGGTGAGACCGCCCCCCAAAGGGACAAAGCCTTTATAATCTCAAAAAGAACTTTGCCTTTTTGTCTCCGACTTGTTTTTAGTTCTCTTCTATGCTATAATGGCAGCGAGAGTATTGAGATCCGTTCTTTTCCGTGAGCTGATCCGGCTGTCCGCTTCCCATCATCACTTTTTTTCAAAAATTTGCAGTATTTCCTTGACTGGAACTGTTACAGGGGGTCTGAGCTTGCGGCGCATTTCGGCATGACGGAAAGCAATGTCACGGCAACGCTTACAAGGGTAAGAAAAAGAACTGAAGGAATATTTACGGAAAAGAGGTTTTGAAATATGACTAAAAATGCGGCAAAAACCGCCTTGTTAGGCCGTTTAAGGCACACAAGGCGGTTTTAATTATATAAAGCAACTTTTAGTTCCACATATCTGATTAGCGCAGCTTGTTATATTCTTCGTCGCCGACTGCCTCCAGCCATTCGTTGGAACCGTTCTCACCCGGGACCTCGACCGCCAGATGAGAAAACCAGCTGTCCGGCGCTGCCCCGTGCCAATGCTTTACTCCAACAGGAATGTTTACCACATCTCCGGGGCGAAGCCGCTGCGCTTCCTTTCCCCATTCCTGATAGTAACCCTCTCCCGCAAGACAAATAAGTATCTGTCCGCCGCCCTTGTCCGCGTGATGAATGTGCCAGTTGTTTCTGCAGCGCGGCTCAAAGGTCACATTGAAAATACCTACCTGCTCCGTTGAAACGGGCGCAAGATAGCTCTGCCCGACAAAGAATTTTGCAAATCCGTCGTTCGGCGCACCGATGGGGAATATCATCTTTGCGGCGTGCTCGTCCTTCGCGTTATCCGGTGTGGTCTCATCCTTCCACACGTCCTTTGCAAGGCGAAAAACCGCCCACGCCTTAGGCCAGCCCACATAAAATCCCGTATGGGTGATTATCGCAGCCGCTTCCGATCTTGTCACGCCGTGAGCCTTTGCGTTCTCAAGGTGATAGACAAGCGAGGAATCGGTGATTCCGGACGACATAAGCGCTACCATCGTAACGATACAGCGGGTTTTCAGATCAATATCTTTGTTATTCCAGTTTTCACCGAACAGAACGTCGTCGTTAAAGTGCGCGAACTCGGGCGCAAAATCGCCAAGCTGCTGTCTTCCCGCTGTCTGTACTATTTTCTCGCTCATAATATTTACCTCCGAATATATTTATTTGCCGAAAAACAAATTAATTTCGTTCATTCTCGCCATCTGATCAACATGGAACGGACAGCGCTTATTGCAATGACCGCATTGAATACATGAATCCGCCTTGACGGCAAGATTTTCGTAATGGTTTTTCGCAAGTGCGTCTCCCGCCTTTGAAAGATCGTAATATTTGTTGATAAGCCCCACGTCCAAGCCCGCCGGACATGGCTGACAGTGATTGCAGTAGACGCACTTCCCCTCCGCGTCCTGCGGCGCGAACGAGCCGATGACGGAATAATCCTTTTCCGACTCCGCCGCATCGAAAAAGCCGAGGATCCTCAATAAATCCGCCTTGTTTCGTATTCCCAGAAGAACGGTAAGCACACCGGGTTTATCCAGCGCGTATTGGATACACTGATATTCCGTCAGCGCTTTTCCGAACGGAGAAGTATTTGCGCTGAGAAGCTGTCCTCCGCTGAACGGCTTCATTACGGAAATTCCCACGCCCTCAGCTTCGCAGCGGCGGTAAAGCTCCATGCGCTCGTCCACGCCCCCAAAAGCGTATTCTCCGTGACGATAATCGTAGCCGGGATTTATGCTGAACATTATCATATCCACGATCCCCATATCCAGCACCTGCCCGGCAAGGCTCGGCGTATGCGAGGATAGCCCGATATGCCGCACTGTGCCCTGCGACTTCAGATCCTGTATGTAACGGATAACGCCGGCTTTTTCAATTTTCCGAAGATCGGATTCCTCGTCAATGCAGTGAATAAACCCGAAATCAATGTAGTCTGTTTTAAGCGATTTGAGCTGCCAGTCAACAGAGCGTTTTATAGTATTGAGATCTGTAGTCCAGCCATATGTTCCCGTCTCGTAATTCGCTCCGAAATGTATCTGAAAATAAACCCTGTCCCGAACGCCCGATATCGCGCGCCCGAACGCCTTAAACGGCTTCGCCTCGGCCGAAGCCATATCAAAATAATTTATGCCCTTTTCGACGGCAAGCATGACAGCTTCTTCTATTTCTTTTTCGCTTGAAGCCTGTATCGAGCTTGTTCCAAGTCCTAAAATGCTGATCTGCTCATTGCCCTTTGGAAGCCTGCGGTATTCCATATTGCCCTCCATATTCCCGACATTATTTTGTAAAGACTGTTGGGATAATTGTTATATATTTATTATAACAATATTCAATAAATATTTCAACTGCTTTTTTGATTTTTTATCAGTCCATATAACGCAGCTTTGCTATATCCTCGTCGGTGCGGTTGCCATAGATCTTAATTTCGGAAAGAGATTTTTCAAGCATCGCAAGCTCCTGCTTGGAAAGCTGTATCTCTGCGGAGCCGAGATTTTCGCGCACACGTTCCTCTTTTCTCATTCCCGGAATAGGTACGATATGCTCATACTTATTCAGCATCCACGCAAGGGCGATCTGTGCCGAAGTCGCGTTTTTCTCGTCCGCGAATTTACGCAGCATATCCAGAAGCGGCTGATTTGCCGACATATTTTCGGGGACGAACCGTGTGATAACGCGCCGCACATCGTCTCCCGAGTAATGTTCATTTGCAGAGTACTTTCCGCTCAGGAATCCCGCCCCCATCGGCGAAAACGAAACAAAGCCCACACCCAATTCCTTACAGGCGGGAATTACATCCATTTCAAACATTCTCTCCATCATGGAATACTCGCTTTGAACTGCCGTCAGCGGCGTTACCGAGTGAGCAAGCCGCAGCTGCTCTTCGGTGATCTGAGAAAGACCCCATCCGCCAATATCTCCTTCCTTTATCAGGCCGCCCATTGCTTCGGCAACCTCCTCCAGGGACACGACGGGATTAACCCTATGCCAGTAATAAAGATCGATATGATAGGTTTGCAGCCGCTTCATGGAAGCGCGCAAATGCTCCTTTACCGTTTCGGCGACAGACTTGCCGTTAAGCTCGGGAATATGCAGCTTGGTCGCCAGTACTATTTCATTACGTATAGGCTTCAGCGCTTCTCCGACCAACTCTTCGTTATGCCCCGCGCCGTATCCCTCCGCCGTGTCGAAGAAATTACAGCCAAGCTCGTGCGCAAGCCGTATCAGCCGAATTGCCTCCCCGCGATCGGGCGCTGCGCCGTAGCCATGGGAGAATCCCATGCAGCCCATACCTATGGCGGATACTTTCAGACTGTTCGTTTTGCCAAGGATCCTTGTTTCCATAAAAACATCCTTTCCCACTCAACCCTAAAGCGCGTTGTTTTATTCTGCCAGTGAAAATGTGACGGTTTCTCTGCTGCCAAAATTACCGAACACCGACAGATCAGACGTTACTTTACCGATTGGGATCACATCGACCGAAAGCGTCGGATTATTCGTCTGCGCGTAGAATATCGCCATATTGTGGTGATCCTCGCAATAGGTGATATCTCCGTTTTCAAAGGTTTTTTTACCGCCTTGAACGTTGTTCGGATAGAAATCTACGCCGCCGTAATATTCTCTGCCGCCGTAGCCCGACATTGATATTGCCAAAGGAAAATATTCCTTTATTTCCCGTGCCAGAGCGGTGTCATAGATCACTCCGTCAATAACTGTTTCGCCGATCTTGATTTTTATTGCCGTTTCGGCTGTGTTGGTGCTGCCTCTTTGGGAAAATCCTACGGAGCTGAGCCAGCTTGTTACCATACTTTTCGCCGAAGGAACGTCCTTCGCTTCTATTGCCAGTCCGTTCGCGACATTTTTTGCTCTGCTTGCGGACGCTATCGTGCTGTAGCTTCTTCCCGCGCCATACCCGTCGTGCGTACAGAAAGGAATAACCTTTTTATCGGAAAGATCGTGCATTTTCAAAAACGATATCACAGCCTGCGGAACATCGGTCGCCCAAACAGGATAGCCAATAAAAACGGTATCGTATTTCGAGATATCAAGGTCGGTTTTCTTGAGCGCGGGCAGAAAATTATCCGCCATTTCCTTATGATTAACATCCCTCAGTTCGTCAAAGTCCGCGGTGTACGGCGCAGCGGTCTCTATCGGAAGGATATCTCCGCCGACGGCTTCCTGTATCATTCGCGCAGTGTATTCCGTAGTTCCGAACCGTCCGTTATCAACAACAATGCTGGCCGAAGTGGTCGCATCCACGTCGTTTGGATAATCGGTGTTGCCCCAGCGTGAGAAGTACGCGATAAGAATTTTTTCGTCTTTTTCAAAAGGAATTGGAACGTCAGTATTTGCAGAGCTGCCCGGCACGCTTGCTAAAGGTACTTCGCCCATTGCACTTGATGACGAGCTGTTCGGCAAAATTGATGATGAATTGTCAGACCGGTCAGATGACAAACTGTTAAGCAAATTTGACGGCGAATTATTTAATGAGCTTGACGAATCCGGCAGAGAGCTTCCCGCCGGGTTTTTCGAGGTATCACCCGATACCATTGATGAACTATCTGCCAAGATCTCGGATAATGTGCTTGACGAGCTTATGTTTGAGATAGTTGTGCTTTCGTTTTCCGAAAGCGGAATGTTGCTTGACAGTTCACCGGCTCCTCGGCAGGCAGTAAAGGAAGCCATCATAGCTGCCGCCATTAAGACGCAGATCAATGCCTTTAATTTTGTGTTCATAGGTTCCCCTCGCTTTATTCCGCCTTGATATCAAGACCAAGACCGTTTATCCAGCGAACAATTTCAGCTTTTGATATGCTGCCGCTGTGCCGCGTACCCGAAAGCCAGTTTGCTCCGCTTGTAAGACGCTCGAGATTTCTTGAGCTGGAGCCCACTCCGCTGCTGCCCGATGTGCAGAAAGGAACAACGGTTTTACCGGAGAAGCTGTAGCTTTCAACAAATGTGCTGAGAATTCTCGGTG
>JAIEDJ010000334.1 GCA_029068025.1 Oscillospiraceae bacterium
GGAGATCCCGCGCAGAGCACTAGCACTGTTTTTAACGAACCGTGGTCGGATGACGAGCCTTCCGAAAGCTCGTCCGATACCAAAAGCGGAAGCAGTGCGGATTATTCGGACGAATCGGGAGCGTCGTCATCAGATACTCCTAAGATCGATCTTGACGGCGCGCCGGAGAACGTGTGGCTGTTCGGAAAAAAGATCTCACTGCCGTGCCGCTTTGAGGAATTCGGAGAGGATTTTTCGCTGGGAGAAGAGCACTTCTATCAGATGTACAGCGATCTTGTAGCGTTTTTGTGCTATAAGGGCGAGATCATCGGCGAGGTCATTCTGGATAACTGCAGCAAGGATGATCCGAACAAGTACGCTAAATATGTTACACAGATCGCTCTGGGCGACGCGGAGAACAATCCCGTTAAGACTGACGGCTGGTATAACGAAGAGATTTATTTCGACGTTATGGGCGTAACTATGAGGAGCAGCCCGGACGATGTTACAAAGCTGCTGGGCGAGCCGACAAAACAGCATGGAACGAAGCGGAATGCCCTAGTCTCATACAAGATCACCAATAAGAAATTCATTGAGATCACATTTAGAAACGGAAAGATCGTTGAGTTTGTAATAGAATCAAAATAACAGGAGGAACAAATTATGATCACACTGGACAAGGAACTGAATTCGCTGGCTTATCATGGCAGAGGGATCGTTATCGGCAAGTCGCCGGACGGCAAAAAAGCGGTCATCGCTTACTTTATCATGGGGCGCAGCGAGAACAGCCGCAACCGCGTATTTGTCGAGGACGGCGACGGCATCAGAACTCAGGCGTTTGACGAGAGCAAGATGACCAATCCGCACCTTATCATTTACGCGCCTGTTCGCGTACTCGGGAACAAGACCATCGTCACAAACGGTGATCAGACCGACACGATCTACGCGGGTATGGACAAGCAGATGACCTTCGAGGAATCGCTTCGCTCGCGGACGTTTGAGGACGACGCTCCTAACTTCACGCCGAGGATCTCGGGTATCGTACATCTTGACAACGGTTCTATGAATTACGCGATGTCGATACTCAAGTCGGCGAACGGTGATCCCGCTTCCACACGGCGCTATACCTTTGCGTACTCCGATCCGATAAGCGGACAGGGCAGCTTTATCCACACCTATGCGGCTTCAGGGGATCCGCTGCCGAGCTTTACGGGCGAGCCTAAGGACGTTGAGATCCCCGATATGGGCTTGGACGAGTTCACGAACTTTGTGTGGAGCAATCTTAACGCGGACAATAAGGTATCTCTGTTTACACGTTATATCGACCTTGAAACGGGAAAATTCGAGAGCCGTATCGTCAACAAAAATAAGTGAGATCAATATGAACAAATTTACTTTTAAATATCACCCCGATCCACTGGTAACCGGCGTGTTCAAAAACGACAAGGCTGTGCCTTGCGGCTGCTGCGGTCTTGTGACGGATGTTTATTATGACAGGTGGTTTTATTCCTCGAATTCGGGCAGCGAATATGATGTGAATTTCTGCCCCGAGTGTATTTCAAGCGGCAAGGCTTGCGAACGCTTCGGCGGCGAATTCCAATGTTCCGATAATGTTGATGACGTTTCGGATCCGGAAAAACTTGACGAGCTGCTTCACAGAACGCCCGGCAGTTCAGACTATCAAGGATATTGGCCTGCGCATTGCGGCGACTACTGCGCGTATGTCGGATCGATCGACGGCAGCGAGCTTGAGGACAGCGAGTTTTTTGACGAGATCCGCGAGACCTACCGAGAGGATATCACAGCGCTTGATTTTGAGGATTTTGTTCACGATGCGGAATACAACGTGATTCATCTGTACAAGTGTCTTCATTGCGGAAAACATATTGCAATGATGGAACAATTTTAATTAAGGAGAATGTTGACATGAGCAATTATAATTTTAAGTATCACCCCGATCCTTTGAAAACGGGAATTTTCAAGAACGACAAGACCGTAAAATGCGAGTGCTGCGGCAAGGAAACGGACGTTTACTATGACGGTCCGTTCTATACTACGGGCAATGAAAAAGTATTTTGCCCCGAATGTATCGCGAGCGGAGCGGCTGCCGAGAAGTTTAACGGCGAGTTCCAGGACTCCGAATCCGTTGACGAGGTAAGCGACCCCGCAAAGCTGGACGAGCTGGTTCTCCGTACTCCCGGTTACTGCGGCTGGCAGCAGGAATACTGGCTCGCGCACTGCGACGATTACTGCGCGTTTCTCGGCTATCCGAACTGGGATGATCTCGTGGAAATGGGTATCGACAAGGAGATCGAGGAGACATACCGCGAGGATATTTGCGGAGTAGATATCGATGAACCACATAAAAAAAAAAAAAACGAGTGCTGCTATCTGTTCAAGTGCCTGCATTGCGGAAAACATTTTGCTTACATAGATTTTGACTAACGCAATATTTCGGAGAGGACACGGCAAATTTCGCAAGCCATCGGCAAAGTGCAGCGAAACGAAGTGAAGCGGAGCTTTGTCGATGGGCTAGGGCAAACGAAGTTCGCACGATGCGAGAATTTGCTTTTAAATAGTAAATCATATGAAAATAATCAACGAAGCAAGCGAAAAGTTCAAGGACAAGCAAACCGAGGTCTGCGAATTCCTTTTCGGTATCCTGCGGCAGCTTAATGAGCTTGAAAACGAGGTTTATGAGCGCGGCGAGGAACTTAAACTCAAAAGACCCGAGCCTCATATCATAGCCCCCGGTGAGGAAGAATTGTGGGATGAGTACGAGCAGCGCACCGGAGAGATCGTAAAGCAGGTATGCACGGAGAAGCTGCTGAAAAAGGGCTACGGTGGCTCGTTTGGAAAACCTGCTGCATATGGTTACATTGACGGAGAATGTACGGCACATTTTATAATGAAATCGGCGGCTAAGGCAGTAGTTGAGATCCACTTTATGCACGGAACGGCACAGTTCCACCGCTTTGTGTTAAAATCGGACAACGGCTCATGGCTGCTTGACGAGATGTTCTACGGCTTTGACAGCAACCCTGAAAAGCTGTATAGTCATTCTATCCGGTGAGGTGAGTTATGGAAATTACCAACCAGGCAAGCGAAAAGTTCAAGGACAAGCAGACCGAGGTAATTGACGCTTTATTGGAGCTTTTGCGGCTTATCAACGCGCTTGAACAGTCGATTTTTGAGCGTGACAGTGAGATCAATTGGAAAATCCGCAAAAAGGAACTCACCGCTGCCGAGATAAAAAACGCCTTTGACAATCTGTGGAGCGATTACCGCGAGGAATGTAAGAAAATCGTAGAGCCGAGATGCACCGAGAAGCTCTTGAAAAAGGGCTACGCACAATCGTTCAACAATACGCCGATGTACAGCTACATAGACGATCCTGAGGACGACTGCAAGGGCTTTTTCACAATGGATTCGGCGAAAAAGGCGGTTGTGGAATTCCGTTTTACAAAGCACTCGTCGGTGAATTTTATGCACAGATTCACGCTTGTTCCGAGCGGCGACAAGTGGCTTGTTGACGCGTTCAGTTATGGCACGGAGCAAGAGGGCGTGTGGCACAGAGGACACATTTAAAGTTGACAGTGTACAGTTGATAGTTGACAGTTGTGTCTAAGGGGGTGTTTTTGTGGAACTGCCGAGGTTGAGGATTTCGTTTGATTACGGCTGCTGTTTGTGGGTCGATGACGGCGCTTTTGACGAAGACAGCCTGCCTATATCGGATAACTTGAAAAGTGAGTTGAAAGCTCTTGAAGATGAGTTCTGGGGTTTTCTTGATTGGAGTGACCCGGGCGGTCCGCCGGCTTGGACTCGCGAGGAAACACTTGCGTTCTTTGACCGTGCTGAACTTGTTTGTAAAAGGTTGCAGGAAGAGCTTCGCGGAAAATATACGGTGATAAACCGTCTTGATGAAGACAGACAGTGCTATGGTGATTCGGAAAATTGGATAGATAAGCGGAAGTGATTCTTTGAATTAAGGTCGATATAAAGAAAAGGCGTAAAGTTCTTAACAGACTTTACACCTTGAAAATATTAACGATTCACGACCTTGTTTCCATGCCTTTTAACTTTTCTATAAGGTCATCAATTTTTGCCTTTTCGGCTTCGTCTACTGTGGCTTTTATGCGTTCAAGATAATTTATATTGTCTATAACATCGCCAACGGTCAAGGATTTTTGTGACATATTGCTCACCTCTTTCCATAATCCTTTAATTCTTTAATTGAATTATAGCATATTAAAAGAGGTTTGTCAAGGTATAAAGACATTTATACATAATAATTGAGCATTGAAAATTGTCGGGATTCGCGAATGATGTGCGGTTATGAAATTACCGAGGCTGAAATTCGGTACATAAAGTGATCTGGCGTAAAATTCGCGGTTATTAATGATTTATGGGAGGAAATATTATGACAGAACTGGAACTGAAATACGGCTGCAACCCTAACCAAAAGCCGTCCAAGATCTTTATGGAGGGTGGCAAGGACTTGCCTATCGAGGTGCTGAACGGCAAGCCCGGCTACATCAACTTTCTGGACGCATTCAACGGCTGGCAGCTTGTAAAGGAGCTGAAAGCCGCTACCGGACACCCGGCGGCTACTTCCTTTAAGCACGTTTCTCCGGCGGGCGCGGCTATTGGGCTTCCGCTTACCGAAACGCTTGCGAAGATCTATTGGGTAGACGATCTTGGCGAGCTTTCTCCGCTTGCGTGCGCGTATGCACGTGCGCGCGGCGCGGACAGAATGTCGAGCTACGGCGATTTTATCGCGCTTTCGGACGTTTGCGACGTTCCCACAGCGAGAATAATTCAACGCGAGGTATCGGACGGCGTTATCGCGCCCGGTTATGAGCCGGAAGCGCTTGAGATCCTCAAATCAAAGCGCAAGGGCACTTACAATATCATCAAGATCGACCCGGATTATGTTCCCGATCCGATCGAGCGTAAGCAGGTGTTCGGGATCACGTTCGAGCAGGGCAGAAACGAGCTTGTGATCAATGAGGAACTGTTCGCGAACCGTCCTACCAAGAACAAGGAGATCCCCGAGAGCGCTATACACGATCTCGCCATTGCAATGATCACGCTGAAATACACACAGTCAAATTCCGTTGCTTACGTTTGCAACGGTCAGGCTATCGGAATCGGTGCGGGTCAGCAGTCGAGGATCCATTGCACACGGCTTGCCGGCACCAAGGCGGACAACTGGTTCCTGAGACAGTCGCCGAATGTAATGGATCTGCAATTCGTTGACGATATCCGCCGCGCAGACCGTGACAACGCGATCGACCTGTACATCGGCGAGGATTATATGGATGTGCTTGCCGAGGGCGCGTGGCAGAAGATCTTCAAGGTAAAGCCCGAAGTATTCACTGCCGACATGAAGCGCCGCTGGCTGTACAGAATGAAGGATGTGGCGCTCGGCTCGGACGCGTTTTTCCCGTTCGGCGACAACATCGAGCGCGCTCACAGGAGCGGTGTTCAGTATATCGCGCAGCCGGGCGGCTCTATCCGCGATGACAACGTTATCGAGACCTGCGACAAGTACGGTATCGCTATGGCGTTTACGGGAATTCGGTTGTTCCACCACTGATACGCGTAGCTGATAATAAAAAGTCCCCTTGGGATCGGGTTCGCCTATCCCAAGGGGCTGCTTATTTATAAGGTGCTTTGTTATCGGTAAGACCCAGGATATAATCCACGCTTGTGCCGTAGTGTTTTGCCAGTTTAATAAGCACTTCGGTGGGTATGTCAAGGTCGCCGCGCTCGTAGTTGCTGTATACGCGCTGACTGCACCCGAGGATATCCGCAAGTTCGCGCTGCTTCAGATCGCTGTCCTCGCGCAGGTCTCTAATTCGTTTGTACTGTGAAGCCATAGTATAATCACCCATTTTATTATATATTTTTTTTAAAAACCTCTTGACTTTTAGCGGAAAATCCGCTATAATATGAATTGTGATCTTTTGGCGGCGTTTTTCGACAATGGGATCACAGTTATATTATTGCATTTTATGCGATAAAAAAATTTTTTTGATATGTGGAGGAAAAGACAATGAACATTAAAAAAATTTCCGCGGCTGTTATGGCTGCGGCGGTGCTGGCGGCTGCGGCGCCCGTTATGGGAGCGGCAAACCCGTTCGGTATCGTGGCAAGCGCGGCGGAGGAGAAGCTGGTTACAGGAACGCTTGACGATGAGATTCTCGGAAAGATTTGGGACGGAAATTGCATTCATTTGGGCAATGGGTATTATGTATTGCAGTCTGTTAAAAGTATTGAGGTTACCGGACCCTTTATGCCCGATTCTGTAACAGTAGTGGATAAGATCATTCGTATAGGAGATGAGGAAATTGAAAAATGGCGTTCTACCGGAAAACTTGAACCCGCAGAGGTTCAAAGTGATGTTGATCTGACCGGTTTTCAGTGTCGAAACGGCGATCTTATGTACAATGATAATATTTTGTTCTCCAATGGTGCACAAGGACTTTTCAATGTTCTTAAGATCGACAAGGATTCGGGTAAATTGACTAAGGTCTATGATTTTACGGGCGAACCTTGGTCGGATGCTTTTTTAAGCGGAGACGGCTATTGCGTTAATTATGAAAACTCATCAAATGGCAGCACTATTAAAGCCGTATACAGTCCGACAGGAGAAAAGATCACTTTGCAGACTAATTATAACGGCGAGTTATATGGTGCCACGGGAAAGTATGTCTGCTATGTATTTTCGTGGGCTATGTTCAGCCTATACGGTATTTGCCCCGATGGAAGCGTTGAAGAAGTCTGCAAGAGCTGCACTGTCGATAACTTCACATATGATTTTATTCAAGTAAGCAATAATATTAATTTAGGCGGTGAAAAATTCAATAAGATAATCGCCGCCGATGGGAAAACCTATGATATCGGTGGATCCGATGGTAAAGTTATGTCCGTTAACGGAACGACCGCTGTAAATTACACAGATGGTAAATATGTACTTATCGATCTTAACAACAACGGCAAAGCGATCTCTAAGACATATTTTTATATGTCGACCGGCGATAACGGCAAGACCTTCCGTGTACAGACCGAAGACGGCAAGTGGGGATATGTCGATGGCACAGGCAAGGAGCTTGCGCTGTTTGACGCCGCAGGCAGCTTCTACAGAAACAATTTGTATGCTCCCGTTGTCAAGGATGGCAAGGGCTGGCTGATCGACAGAAATATGAATCAGGTTTCCGAGAAGATAGACGCGAACAACTGCTTTACCGATGATAATGAACTGTTCGACTTTTCCACTACCGACGGTACTGTTTTCGTAACTTCTTCATCTAAGGGTATTGGCGCTTCTTCCGATCCCGGCAAGCCCTCCGGCAATGAGACCGCGCTTTCTGACAAGACTTCCGGCGTTTCCGTAAGCGGTGATTTTCCCGCAGGCACCACGCTTAAGGCAAGCAAGACCAAGAAGAGCGATACTGCTTTTGTTGTTGACGTATCGCCTGTTGACGCGAACGGAAACAAGGTTCAGCCGAACGGCGCGGCTGTCGTAATGGCGGTGATCCCCGAGCTGAAGGGCAAGAGCGTGAATGTTTACCGCGTAACAGACGGCAAGTACACCAAGATGAACTCATGGTCGGACGGCGACAGTATCTTCTTCACTACTACGCATTTCAGTGAGTTTGAGATAACCACCGAGCAGAGGGAAGAATCCAACCCCAATACGGGTGCGAAGGGAACAGTCGGTCTGGCGGCTGCCGCTCTTATTGCCACAGGTTTGCTTGTTGTCAGCAAGAAGAAAAGATAATCTCTTCATGTAATCCTCTATACACAGGGCGCACCTCGAAACTCCGGGGTGCGTTCAGTTTGTATAAAAGGTTTTTTCTTGATCAAGGCGCTTTTGCGTTTGCTTTTAGAGAGGGCATTGACTCGGTTTTTTTAAATTATTGAAAAAAAATCAAAAAAGTACTTGACAAATGGTTATAAACAGTATATACTGTATATATGAGATATAAACACTATGAACGGTGGTGAACAGATGATCATTTTACAGAACAGTGATGTTCCGATCTATAAGCAGATCGCCGCGCAATTCAAGGACGATATTATGAGCGGCATTATCGCCGAGGGCGAATATCTTCCTTCAATACGCGGACTCGCCAAGGACCTGAAGATCAGCGTCATTACGACTATGAAGGCGTATGAACAGCTGACGGAGGAAGGGCTTATTTCCTCGGTTCAGGGAAAGGGCTATATCGTAAATCCTCAGGACAGGGAGATGGTTCGCGAACAGCATTTAAGGCTGCTTGAACAGCATCTGCAGAACGCGCTTGAGTCCGCAAAGCTCGCGGGGGTCTCGCGCGATGAGCTTATTAAGATGATAGACGTTTTATGCGATAATTGATACGCGCTTGATTCGCTATTGGAGAGGAGTAATAATTATGCTGATCTTTACACAGGACAGAAAGTGCGTTGTCAGGGCGCGGACGCTTCAGATACAGAGAAATATCGGCGGCGGCAAGGACGGAAAGTATATGATCTCGGCTTGTCCGGAGGGTCTGGGTACGGTGATCGCGGCGACATTCCCCGATGAGAAAACCGCTCTCGACGCGCTTGAAAAGGCGTTCCGCGCGTTTGCTGACGGAGCGTCGAGCTACAGTTTTTAAGAGGTGAACAAGATGGAAAACATTTTATCTGTTAAGGGACTGACAAAGAAATATTCAAAGTTTACGCTCGGAGGGTTAGACTTTGAGATCCCGAAGGGATTTGCCACCGCGCTTATCGGCGCGAACGGCGCGGGTAAGACCACGCTTATTGATCTGCTTTGCGGAGTTATCCACTCGGACGGCGGCGAGGTTACATATTTCGGCAAGGAACGCGATATAGACCGCGAGGAGCTGCGCGAAAGGATCGGCTACTGCGCGGCGCAGGGCTTTTTCCCGCAGGGATGGAGAGCGCGTGATATCGCGGAGTCGATGTCGGTCGCTTACCGTAAGTTCGACCGTGAGAAGTTCAACAAGCTCTGCAGCGAGATGGACGTTGATAATGAGTTCGCCAAGAAGCAGCGTCAGATGTACAAGCAATCGGACGGAAACCGCATGAGAACGGCGCTGGCGGCGGTGTTCGCGCGGGAGACGGAGCTGCTGATCCTAGACGAGCCGGGAAGCTCGCTGGATCCGCTGATGAGGGATAGGCTGTGCGACAGGCTGCGCGAGTATCTGGATGATGGAGATGGTGAGAAGTCAATAATTTTCTCAACGCACAATATCGCGGATATGGAGAACGCCGCCGATCACGCGGTCTTTATGGACAAGGGACAGATCATCGAGAGCGGATTCGTCGAGGATCTCAAGGATAAGTACGTGATAGTCCGCGGCGACGCGAAGGATTACGACAATTCCAAGGCGCTTATGCTGTCGCACAGCGTCAACAAGACCGTTTTTGAGGGCTTGGCGCTCTCTTGCCACAGGAGCAGGTTCGAGGCGGAGGGCGCGGCGTGTGAACGCCCGACGCTCCAGCAGCTCAGCGTGGGTCTGCTCAGATATGCGGAGGAAAAACGATGAAGATGCTTGATTCCTGCAAGGTGATGTACGGAAAGAACAATTTTGCGAAATTATTTTTCGCGGGGATCGTCAGTACGGCGATAATGCTGATCGGCGTGGTCATAAGAAACCTTGTGCAGAATGAAGCGGCTCACGACTTTATTGACGGCTTTTGCACGAGCTTCGGCGGCGCTGTCAATATATTCATCTCGGTTCTTGCGATAGCAGGAGCCTTTGGAGCGGTAAAACGTATCAACCCCGGTTATAAGTATTGTCACTCGATCGCGGGCGGCAGGGAGCATTTTAAGCGCGCTCTGATATCCGCCAATCTGATGGGGCTTGTTCTCACGGCGCTGTACGCGGCAGTCGGAGCGGTATTCTATAATAGCATTTTCATGACCTATATGGTGTTCGCGGCGCTTTTTGTGATGGGCTTGGGCGATCTTGCCGGAGGATCAAAACACCAATGGGCTCAGATCGTGTCGTTTATGGTGGTCGGATTTGTGTGCGGATTTATCCCGGGATTCCTCGGCGAGGACGCGGAGGATCTGCCTTTGTGGATAGGAGCGGCGCTGATCGGCGCGGGCGCGGTGTTCTATATTATCTGCCTGATGATCACCTTGATAAGGGCCGACAGGATATGGGCAAGGGAGGAATGATATTATGCGTAGCTTGAAGCTGCTTTTTAAGAGCTGGTACAATATGAAGGCTTTTTTCTGGATCGCGATAGTTTTATCTCTGGCTGGCGGTTCTCTGCCGTTTATCATGCACGAGGCATTTGGCAGCGAGGACTATATGATGCCGAAGATGTTCATATTCTTCCCGATGATAATGTTCACGGAGCTTGGGCTGATCTGCGGGTGCCGGGATATCTGCGCCAACAGGCTTATGCGCTCCATGCCGATCGCGAAGGAGCTGTATACAAAAGCCGTGCCTACGTTTATCATTATCCTGACGGTCGGGGCATCCGCTGTTTTTATGACCGCGTATTTCATTTTTCTCGGAGTGATCGGCGCGGAGGTGCAACATTTTTCAGATACGCTGGTGTGCGGAGTGATCTTTTTCCTGCCGGTACTTGTTTTGTCGCCGCTTGCAGCGAGAGTTCCCGGCGGCGGATTGATGGCGGTATACGCGATGTTCCTGCCTGCCATTGTTGTGATACTTATCGGAGGGGATAAGGTGAAACATACGGGATTCGGGCTGCCGCTGTGGGCATCCGCGGCGATGCTTGCGGGAACGCTGGCTGTCGGGATCGCGGCGGCGTTTTGGATCAGCGCGGTGAGATATAAGAAAAGCAACGTTAAGATCGTGCAGCAGCAGATGCCGGTCGAATAAATTTGTATTATTTTGTATCATATTTCCTTGGCGGTATTGAAAAACCGAAAAAAGTATGTGTTATTTTTATTGACATGTGAAGGCTAGGTTTTTACTGTGAAAAAATTTATGTCA
>JAIEDJ010000335.1 GCA_029068025.1 Oscillospiraceae bacterium
ATAAGTGGAAGGTCATCGCCGAGGCAAACGGCATTGCGGATCCGCTCAGCATAAAGGCAGGCATGGAGATACGTCTGCCGCCAATCAAAATGTAACGATCTTGGGAGTAAATTATGGGTCTGCCTTTGATAAGCTATCTGCCCTATGAAGTGCTGCAAACGCTGTATGGGGGATTTAAAGCGCCCGTTGTAAGGGTGATGCTGGGAAGCAATATACTGACGCTCATGCTGGCGGCACTGGCTCCCGTGGGATTTACGGGATTCATCACGGACGGGGTGAGCATTACGCTCAATAAGGATACCGCGTCCTCCGCGACGTTCAATGTGATAAACTGCTATGACAGGAAAAAGCATAAGTTCAAAAAGACCATCAAGATCGGCTCGAAGATCTGTATTATGCTGGGGTACGGCTCAGTCATGAAAACCGTTTTCGTGGGGTACGTCGATTCGGTGAACTATGAGTTCTCGGATACTCCGAGGATGACCGTGACCGCGTTCGACGGAGTAAAGCTGATGATGGAGAGCGGCAATACCGAGCGCACATGGGACGACGGAAGTATGTACGTCGCTACCATTACCGAGATAATGACCAAGTACGCCGATATCTGTCCGCTGCTGCCGACGGGAATAGTGCCCACTTTGAAAACTCATGGTATGCTGAAGCAGAATTCCAACGATTACGATTATATCAAGAACGTGCTGTGCAAATTCTGCGACAGGGACTTTATCGTGAAGGGCGGAAATTCGTATCTTGTGAGCCACGATACGCAGTTCGGCAAGCTGACGGAGCTGGGTCCCGGGTGCGGACTGCTCAGCTGCGCCGTCGAGGACGGTTACATGAAGGTCAAGGCAAAGGTAACGGGCGATATGCTCACGAACGTTTTCGCGGAAAGCTCGGTATCCACAGGCATGTCTTATTCCAGCGCGATGAATAAGCCCACCGAGATCTCAAAGCAGGCTCCGCTCAAGACCAAATCCGACTGCAAGACCTACGCGGACAGGCTGGCGTTTGACGAGATCCAGAAGGTGAGAACATCACGCGGGACCTGTGTCGGGATCCCCGATATCGTCCCGGGCGTGGGTATAAGCTACTGGAATGTGGAACGCGACTGGGACAAGGGCACTTATTACGTTGATACCGCGACTCATACGCTCAACGCGTCGGGATATACGGTATCGTTCACGACAAAGGGCAGGAAATGACTGCGATTCGCGGTTCATACTAATCCCGCTTTAGATTATTGAGATAAGTGTGCCAATTTCCGCACATTTACCTATCTTTTTTATAGGGAACTCTAAGCGGGATAAGTATCAGAATAGCGCAAACTCAAAGAAAGCACGCCAGGCGCGGTCGCAGAGAAGCGGAGAGAGGCTTGCGCGGTTCGCGAATGGCTTTTAAATAACAGGGGGTGAGTTCGATGAGTATAGGCGAAAGCGTTTACGGCGGTTCGGGCGGAGGTTCCAATAATCCCGCCAGCATAGCACTCGGGATAGTCAAGGACAACTGGGACGCAATGCACCCCGGCATGGTCAAGGTGAATATACTCATCGAGGGCGGCAAGGAAAGCGAGAGCGACTGGATGCCGGTCGCGGCTCCGTATGCCGCCAACGAATGCGGAGCTTTCATGATGCCGGAGGTCGGCAGTATGGTCGTTATCGGATACATCAACGACAATTCGGTATCGCCCGTGGTGATAGGCTCGATATGGAGCAAGAGCGGCAAGGGAAAATCGGGTCTCCCGAGCGATTCCGCGAACGCGAAAAATTCCGTGAAGGTGTTCTGCACCTCCAAAAAGCAGATGATAAAGTTTGACGAGAGCCCCGATTCTCAATCTATTGAGATAATCTCGGGAAAAAAGCAGCGCATTTTTCTTGATGACGCAAACGAAAAGACAGTCATCTCCGACAGCGGCGACGAGATCACGCTTGACAAGAAAAGCGGCGAGATCACCGTCAAGGCAAAGACGAAACTGACGCTCGAGGCAGGAGATAAAACGTCGATCAAGGCGGATTCCTCGGGTATCACGATAAAAGCGACCAAATTTTCCGTGGACTGCGATGTGCTGGAGCTTAAGGGCAAGCAAACCAAGGCGGAGGGCTCGACGGTCGAGATAAAAGCGTCGGGAAATC
>JAIEDJ010000336.1 GCA_029068025.1 Oscillospiraceae bacterium
TGAAGTCCTCGATAGTCGGAGCGGAAAACTCTCCGAAAACCGATAAGAACGCTCCCGCCTTTGAGTTTGACAACGTTAGCTTCTCCTATGTCGGCGGCGAAAATTCTCTGGAGGATATTTCGTTCTCGCTCGGACGCGGAGAAACGCTCGGTATCATCGGCGGCACGGGCTCGGGCAAGTCAACGCTCGTAAATCTGCTCTGCCGTTTTTATGATGTAAGCGGCGGAACGGTCAGAATAAACGGCGCGGACGTGCGCGATTATCCGTTGAAGGAGCTTCGCGGAATGATCGGTATAGTTCCCCAGAAGGTGGAGCTGCTGAGCGGCTCTCTGCGCGACAATATGACTCTCGGACGGACGGATATCCCCGACGAGCGGATATTCAAGGCTATCGAAACCGCCCAGGCGGCGGATTTCGCAAAGGATCTCGACGCGCCTGTGCTCCAAGGGGGCAAGAACTTTTCGGGCGGTCAGAAGCAGCGCCTTACTATCGCGAGAGCGGTCGCGCAGGATCCCGAGATACTGATACTTGACGACAGCTCCAGCGCGCTTGACTACGCGACGGACGCGGCGCTCCGCCACGCGCTGAGAGAGCTTCCGATGACCTGTGTTATCGTATCGCAGCGCGCCAATTCCATTATGCACGCCGACAAGATAATCGTGCTCGACGACGGCAAGGCGGCAGGTATCGGAACTCATGCCGAGCTGCTGAAAAGCTGTCCGGTATATTACGAGATATGCGCAACGCAGTACTCCGAAGAGGAATTAGCAGCGCAGATCGCCGAAAGCAACTTATGATTTACGAAGGAAATTTCAAAAAGCAGTCCCGCTCGGCGCAGCGCAGCGAAGCCGAGTGGGACTGGCTAGTACGTTGCGCAGCAACGCACGGTTTTGAAATTTCAAATTAAAATAAAGAGGTGATTTGATTGTCCGAAGAAATAAAGCACTCAAAAAAAGGCGCGCTCGGACGTATCCTCCGCTATATGAAGGGACAGATCCCGCTGGTGATCCTCGCGATAATCTGCGCTGCGGGAAGCGTACTGCTTTCGCTGTATACGACCGTCCTTATTGGACGCGCGGTGGACTGCATAGCGGACAAGGCGGTGGATTTTGACGCAATGTATCCGATCCTGATAAGGATCGCGGTGATAATCCCCACGGTGGCGATTTTACAGTGGCTGATGTACTTTTCAACCAATAAGATCACACACAAGACCGTAAAGAATCTTCGCGGCGACATCTTCGCGCATTTGCAGAAGCTGCCGCTGAAATATATCGACGCGAAATCTCACGGCGACATAATCAGCCGCGTTGTAAACGACGTTGACGCCGTATCCGAGGGTCTGCTGCAGGGCTTTCAGCAGCTTTTCACCGGCGTTGTGACCATTGTCGGGACGCTGGTGTTCATGGTGTCGCTCAACTGGCAGATAGCGCTTGTGGTCGTCTGCATAACTCCGCTCTCCTTTGCGGTGGCGGCGGTCATTTCCAAGCTGTGCTTCAACAAATTCAAGGAGCAGTCCGCCATCAAGGGCGAGCTTACGGGATATATCGACGAGCATATAGGCGGACAGCGCCTTGTCAAGGCTTTCGGCTTTGAGGAAAGCGCCCAAAGAGAGTTCGGCGAGATCAACGAGCGTCTGAACGTCTGCGGAAAAAAGGCGCAGTTCTACTCCGCGCTTACGAATCCCTGTACGCGTTTTGTAAACTCGCTGGTGTACGCGGGAGTCGGCATTTTCGGAGCGCTGAGCGCCGTCAAGACGGTCTCGGGCGGCTTCACGGTCGGAGATCTGAGCTGCTTTTTGCAGTACGCGAATCAGTACACCAAGCCGTTCAATGAGATCTCGGGAGTTGTCACCGAGCTTCAGAACGCGCTTGCTTCAGCTTCGAGAATATTCGCGCTGATCGACGAGCCTGCGGAATCCTCTGACACAGACAAAAAGGTGCTTGGGGAGTGTGACGGACGCGTTGAGATTCGCGATGTGGATTTCTCGTATGTTCCCGAAAAGCCGCTTATCGAGGATCTGAACCTCAGTGTAAAGCCCGGTCAGCATATCGCTATAGTAGGCCCCACGGGCTGCGGAAAAACCACGCTTATCAATCTGCTTATGCGGTTCTATGACGTGACGGACGGAGAGATCGCGGTCAGCGGAGAGCCGATCAAGGAGATCACGCGCGACAGTCTGCGCCGCAGCTTCGGTATTGTGCTACAGGAAACGTGGGTGTTCCGCGGAACGGTTCGCGACAACATCTCCTACGGCAAGCCCGACGCGTCGCTTGACGAGATAATCGAGGCTGCGAAGGCGGCTCATGCGCACAGCTTTATAAAGCGACTGCCGCAGGGGTATGACACGGTTATCACGAATGACGCGGAGCTGTCACAGGGGCAGCGGCAGCTGTTGTCGATAGCGAGGATAATGCTCTCGCTGCCGCCTATGCTGATACTTGACGAGGCTACGTCCTCAATAGACACGCGCACCGAGATGAAGATACAGAGCGCGTTTGACAAGCTGATGCAGGGAAGAACGAGCTTTGTGGTGGCGCACAGGCTTTCGACGATACGGAATTCGGACTGTATACTTGTAATGAAGTCGGGGCATATAGTCGAACAAGGAACGCATGACGAGCTGATGAAGAACGACGGATTCTATGCGGAGCTTATCAGGTCAAGACAGAACGGTTAAATTCGGGATTCCAAAGGGCTCCGCCCTTTGGCGAGGGCTGGGGTGACTCCCCCGGAGGGGATATGTCACGGTGTGACAGAGGGGCTGACCGACAGACCGGAGCCCCCACATCTCTCCATCCCCCCTGAAAGGGGGATATACAAAAAGTCGCGAGCGAAACTTGTTTTCGCTCCTGACTTTTTGTAATATCTCCGCCGCCTTTTGCATATACATTACAGAAAAAACATCAGGAGGTCGGCATATGGATGATACTAAAAAGATAATCGAAAAGTACAAGCGCGAGCTTATGGAAATGTCCAAAGCAGCGGGCGGCTCAAAGCAGAACGCGCAAAACGGCTCCGAGACCGCAAAAAAGCCGCAGGTCATCGGATATGTAAGCGAAGACAATAGATCATATGATAATTTCCTTGAGGATCTCGGAAAGATCACCGAGGTTCCCAAGCCGCCGCAGAAAACCGTAGAAAGCGCGGAGGACGGCGCTCAATTCCCGGATGTGATCTTTGAGGATACACCCGATGACGAGTCGCTGGACTGCAGGGGCAATCCCGTACATGAGCCCATTCCCGAGCCGGAGGTGCAGGAGCCGCAGTTTGTTGAAACTCCCGGCGGTCAGACAGTCGAGATCATTGACGAAAGCGCTGACGAGACCGTAAAGGACGGGCAGCCGTTATTTTCCGCTCCGAATTATGTTGAGATCCCCTCGACCGAACAGGTTCGCTCCGACATAACCGAACAGAGCGATCCCGCCGAGAACCGTCCCGAACAGAACGTCTCGGGCATTACGGATAATTCCGCGGCCACGCCGCGCCCCGAGCAGGCGGAGGTTCAGGTCACTACGGAGGAACAGGCGGAGCGCCTGAACGATCAGCCCGTAAGCGGCACCGATCCCGACGAGCAGCTTACCGGGCGCAGCTTTGAGGAAAATGCTCCGCCGCCCGCATCCGATATTAATATGGCGCAGGGCAGCCGAGCTGAGCCGTCCAATTTCCCCGAAGCCGTGTTTAAAAGCTATGATGACTACAGAAAACAAAATCCCGGCATGGGTACCATTGTGTTCCGCGTATACACGGGAAGGCAGGCTGTTCCGCTTGAAAACGCGGAATGTGTTATCTATACAAAAATAAACGGCGAAAAGTATGAGATCGCAAAGCTGTATACGAATTCCAGCGGTCAGACGCCTGTTCAGGAGCTTCCGGCGCCCGATAAGGAGCTTTCTCAGCACTCTGATAACGAGATACAGGCGTTTGCTTTGTATGATGCGAAGGTGACCAAAAAAGGTTTTTCACAGGTGATCTTAGAGGATATTCCCGTGTTTGACGGCGTGCAGTCGGTGCAGCGCGTGTTTATGATAGTTAATGAATGATCGTCTTTTTAAGGGGGATTTAAATGCCAAGCGCCAATTTGCCTTTTATTCCCGAGAGGATCGTCGTCCATCTCGGAACGCCGCAGTCCAACGCGGAAAACGTTTCGGTGACGTTTCCGGATTATATAAAGAACGTCGCTTCCAGCGAGATATTCCCGACATGGCCCGAAGCGGCTCTCCGCGCGAACATCTATGTGCAGATAACCTTTGCGCTCAACCGTGTGTATACCGAGTGGTACCGCAGCCGCGGATATAATTTCGATATCACCAACTCCACGCAGTACGATCAGGCGTTCGTATACGGACGTGACATTTTCAACAACATCAGCCGCATAGTAGACGAGATATTCAACAACTACATAGTGCGGCGCGGCAGCGTGGAACCGCTGTTCACTATGTTCTGCAACGGCACGACCGTCACCTGCGACGGGCTTTCGCAATGGGGAACGGTCACTCTCGCGAACCGCGGCTACACCCCATATGAGATACTTCAATATTACTACGGCAACGACATCGACATTGTTTACAACGCGCCGATCTCGCCGAATATCCCGAGCTACCCCGGAACAGCGTTCGGATTCGGCTCCTCGGGAAACGAGGTGCGTACCATTCAGGTGGAGCTGAACCGTATAGGAAACAACTATCCCGCTATCCCGAAGATAGTGCCCGCAAACGGACTGTACGGCGAAAGCACAGTGGAAGCGGTAAAGACGTTCCAGGGCGTTTTCGGACTTCCTCAAACTGGCATAATAAACAAATCCACATGGTATCAGATAAAGTACATCTTCACCGCCGTGAAGGGTCTGTCGGAGCTGAACGGCGAGGGACTTACCCGCGAGGAGATCGAAAATACCTTCCAGACCGAGCTGAAACGCGGGAATTACGGGCAGAACGTGCGTTCTCTCGCGTATTATCTCAACACTATCGCGTACTTCAATCCCGAGATACCGACCGTGAACTCGGGCGGTGTGTTCAACGAAGCTATGGAGGAACAGGTAAAGGCGTTTGAGCGGTTCTACGGACTGAATCCCGACGGTATCGTAGACTTCCGTACATGGCAGCTGATAAGCAAGATCTACACGGATATTCTCAACAACCTTCCCGAGGGCTACGAGGGTGCTACCGCCGCGCTCTATCCCGGATACAATCTCACCCCGGGAATGCGCAACGACGATGTGCGTGAAATGCAGATCTATCTGCGGACTATAGGGCAGAATATCGCGGCAGTCCCGACAGTCGACGTGACAGGGTATTTCGGCGCGGAGACCGAAAACGCCGTTATAGCGTTTCAGCGGCTGTACGGTCTGGTGCCGTCCGGCATAGTGGGAAGCCCTACATGGGACGCGCTCGCCAAGGAATATAACTATATCCGCTTCGGAACGGAGCGCACAGGCTGACGGCAGCATACAATACAATTGAACCGCGTTCCGCTGTGCGTTAATACTTATCCCGCTTAGAGTTTCCTATAAAAATATAGGTAACCGTACGGAAATTGGCGCATTTATCTCAATAATCTAAAGCGGGATTAGTATAAGCAAGCGGAGCGCGGCTTTTTCGTTCGTTTTCAAGCAAAAAAATTCCCCCGATAAATAGTCGGGGGAAAATTATCGGAGCGCACGATGTAGTACTTATCCCGCCCGGAGTTTCCTTTAAAGCGATAGCTGATCGTGAGAATAAAGCCGGGATTGATTCAATACTCTGAAACGGGATCAGTATAAGCAGGAGAAATTTATGCAGGAGAGGAAAGGTACACAAGGCGATTTATATAAATTTGTGCGCTCCTGTAAAATGGAAGCGGGACTTTTCAACAATTTATCCTAAGATTTAAAGTGTGATTTGTTCAATTCTCTGTCCCTGTATATTATTTTATCACAAATTTTTAAAAAGTCAATGATTATTACAAAACTGTAATCATATTGTAACCTTTTTGTAATAATTTCGATTTATTTTTCGTCAGTACCGCAGTGACCGCCGTTTTTCCGAAACTGACAGCGCCCCCTCATATTGCAGTCATCACAGCTGCGGCGCGCTGGATCGAGCGCGCTTTCGGACAAGCCCATTATCCCGACGATGGTTTTCTGCGGGATCAGCATACTCGACTCGGTACAGCTGATGCCGATCCTGCGCCCCGCGTCCGCACATTCCACAAGAAAACGCGCCGTTTCAAGCGGAAAATCGCCGTATCCCGCGGCAAAGACCCATGTTCCGCTAAACCCTCCCATACGTTCAAGTACTTCAGCGCGCGCCTTTTCCGAGACGCTCTCCGTATAGGCGCTCGCCAGCGCGTCGCAGGCAAGCCCCGTCAGCCCGTCCTCCAGCGCCGCCTTTTTTAGGAATTTGTCCGCGTCCGCAGAGAGTGTTGCGGCGATCACTGCCGCCTTTGCGCAGCCATTGAGATGACCGCGTATGCTTTCACCGTCCAGCGCGAAGCCGCAGCCCGACAGCCGCAGTGCGCCTTCCGAACGCTCAACGTCAAACACACGCCACACGTATCGCGGCTTTGCGGCGTTCAGCAGCCGCTCCTCGCAAAGGTCGATCAGCGCGCTTGTTTTGTCATCGGGAGCTTCACGGAAGCCCATATACCGCAGGGCATCGTTTTTGTTGATCTTTATATCTTCCATATTTAAAACTCATATTCTGCGTTGTTGCCCCCGCCTTCGGCGGGGGCAACAACGCAAGCATAATTTCAGCCGCGCAGTATCCCGGATACGCTCTCGCTGATCTTCCGCGCGATATACGGGTTGTTCATCGTGTACAGATGAATTCCGTCCACGCCGTTCGCGGCGAGATCGACTATCTGATCAACCGCATACGCTATCCCCGCGTCGCGCATAGCGTCGGGGTTATTCTCGTATCGTGCGATCAGCTTGGTGAACTTATGCGGCAGCGACGCTCCGCACATCGTCACCATGCGCTGTATCTGCTTAGCGTTCACGCAAGGCATAATGCCTGCTTCGATAGGCACGTTGATACCCGCTTTCCGCGCCTTTTCCAGAAAGTTGTAAAAGAACGCGTTGTCGAAGAACAGCTGTGATACAAGGTGTGACGCGCCCGCGTCCACTTTCCTCTTAAGATTAGTGATATCCTCGTCTAAATTAGCAGCTTCCGGGTGTCCCTCGGGATAGCAGCCGCCAGAAAAGCTCAGATCGCTGCGCTCCTTCATATACGCGATCAGCTCCGACGCGTAGTGAAAGTCCTCTTTCGGCGGGATATTCGGATTTATATCGCCGCGCAGAGCCAGCACATTTTCAATGCCGCTTTCCTTAAACTCCTCGATAACGCGGTCTATATCCTCCTTAGTGGAATTCACACAAGTCAAGTGCGCTATGGATTCCGTGTGGTACTTCTCCTTGATTATGCTGACGATCTCGCGCGTCGAGCAGCCGGGCAGACTTCCGCCCGCACCGTATGTAACGCTTATGAAATCGGGCTTGAGATCCACAAGACCGTCCAATGTCTTATACACCGTATCAATAGAACCGTCCTTCTTGGGCGGGAATATCTCAAACGAAAAAACAGTCCTTCCGTTTTTAAATAACTCGGGAATTTTCAAAGTTAGTCCCCCTTATGCGTTGCTCTTGATCTCTTTGAGCGCGTTGGCGAGCTGCGCGGGACAGGACGTGCTCTTAGCGCCGCAGCGTATCCCGTCAAGTCTTTCGATGACCTCGTCTACCTTCATGCCCTTCACAAGCGCCGAAACGCCCTGAAGATTGCCATGGCAGCCGCCCTCAACGGACAGGCTCACCACCTTGTCGTCCTCGACCTCAATGATCATTCTGCGCGAGCATACCCCGCGCGGCAAATATTCGTATGTCATAATTAACTCCTTATTTTAATTTGCAATTTGCGAACCGGCGAGCATAGCTCGCCTAGCCAAGCGTCACGGCACGCTGTTCTCCGCGCCGTTGGCGCTCCGCCCATCATGCCGCGCCACTTGCTTTCGCAAATTGCCTGCGCTTTTATAACATTGTTCTCAGCGTAAGCGCCTTGCTGCGCATTGATCACGCTGTTCTTGGCTCAACTCGCTTTTGCTGCGTCTTTATTGCGCTGCTCTTTGCGTGGTGCATTAACGTGCTCCGCTCTTCTTCCACTCATCGGCGACCGCTTTTGCTACCGCGTCCGCTACGCTCTTGTCAAGCGCGCTCTGGATTATGTACTCTTGAGAGAGCTTGTCCTCCGTTACCAGAGCGGCAATAGCGTGTGCCGCCGCGAGCTTCATCTCCTCGGTGATCGCCTTTGCGCGGACTGCCAGCGCACCCTTGAATACGCCGGGGAATACCAACACGTTGTTTATCTGATTCGGATAGTCGCTGCGTCCCGTTCCGACAATAAACGCGCCCGACTCCTTCGCCAGATCGTAGGTGATCTCGGGGTTCGGATTCGCCATCGGGAAGAGCACGGGCTTGTCCGCCATGGACTTCACCATCTCGGGAGTTACCAGATTCGGCTTGGATACGCCGACAAACACGTCCGCGCCCTTCATAGCGTCCGCAAGACCGCCCTTGATGTTGTTCTTGTTGGTGATCTTAGCCATTTCGGCGTGCGCGGGATTCGAGTAGCTCTCGTCGCGGTTGATAATGCCGCCGATGTCGACCATCACCAGATTTCCGATACCCAGCTTGAGCAGGAACTTTCCGATAGCTATTCCCGCAGAGCCTGCTCCATTAATTACGACTGTGATCCCATCGAGCTTCTTGCCCGCGAGCTTCACGGCGTTCATCATAGCCGCGCCCACAACGATAGCTGTTCCGTGCTGATCGTCGTGGAATACGGGGATATCGAGCTTTTCCTTGAGCTTAGCCTCGATCTCAAAGCAGCGCGGCGCGGAGATGTCCTCGAGGTTTATTCCGCCGAAGCTGTCCGAGATCAATTCGATAGTGCGCACGATCTCGTCGGGATCCTTGGACTTCACGCAGAGAGGAAACGCGTCCACTCCGCCGAATTCCTTAAACAGGCAGCATTTGCCTTCCATGACGGGCATTCCCGCAAGCCCTCCAATATCGCCGAGGCCGAGCACCGCCGTACCGTCGGTGATGACCGCGACCAGATTGCCGCGCCGCGTGTACTTGTACGCCAGCTCCGGATCCTTCGCGATCTCCAGACACGGCTGCGCAACTCCCGGAGTGTACGCGACCGACAGATCCTCGCGTGTTTTGATCTCCGCACGGGATACCACTTCAATTTTGCCCTGCCACTGCTCGTGCATTTCGAGCGCCTTTTGTTTTACGTCCATCTTTAACTCCTTATTTAAAAAAATTTCAAAATTTTCAATTGGCGGCACGCTCCGCGCTATCGCGCTTCGCTTTGCCGTCAATTGAGAACCGGTCAAAATTTTTCTTGAGAAAAATTTTGACACTTTTTGAAATTCACTGCTCTTTATATTGCCGCTCTTGGCTTTTCTAAAATCTGAGCGGCGGTTATTGACCGGTCTTTACCTTTTGTTTAATGATCTTCTCTAGCTGCTCTTGCGGTGTGGGATTAGATCCTATCTGAATAGCGTAGTGGTTGTAGAACCCGTGGAAATCGGATCCGCCGGTTGCTATAAGATCATAGCGCTCCGCAAGCTCCAACAGCTGCCGCCGCGTCTGCTCGTCCGCGCTGGAATGCCACACCTCCGTGCCGTCAATCGCGCCCTCAGCGGCAAGCTCCTCAAGCAGATCAAGGCTGTCGTACACCTTCGGGTGCGACATGACCGAGATCCCTCCGCTCGCCTTGATCAGCGTAGTCACGAACCGCACGTCGGGGTAGAAATCCGCTTCTTGCTGTACCTGGCTCGCGCACAAGCCCTCATGAGCGTCAAATATCTCGTCGTAAACGCTTCCGTAAAGCTCGGTGGTGTATCCGTAGTCCATAAGCGCGTGCATTATATGACATTTGTAGATAGCCTTGCTGCCGGCGGAATAGCGCAGAATGCTTTCAAGCGTTATCGGATATTTTTCAAGGACGCGCATAGCAATGCTCTTTCCGAGCTTCATGCGTCCCTCGGACGTTCTCAGGCATAGCCCCTCAAGACGGTCGGGCTTCTGCGGCATATAGCACAGAATGTGGACTTTCCGTCCTCTGGAACTGTCGAACGCCGAGAATTCCGCTGCGGGAATCACATTCACGTTGTAGCGCTTTCCGAGAACGGCCGCTCTCGACAGCGACGCCAGGCTGTCGTGGTCGGTTATCGCAAGATACCTCACATCGTCGCGATCCGCTTGTTTTATGATATCGGAGATCCCAAGAGAACCGTCGGAGATGGTGGTATGACAGTGCAGATCTGCTTTCATAGGTCACCTCGAAGGTAAAGTCTGAACCGCCTGTCCATAAGGCAGTCCGCTTTATAATTTTATAAAATACCTGAATGTATTATTCCGGAATTTTGCGGGAATTTTCAGTATGATCCTGTATGACCGCGCGGGGTGTTCAAAGAAAGTATACGCGCTTTGGCATACGCTTGTTATTATTATATCATATTTC
>JAIEDJ010000337.1 GCA_029068025.1 Oscillospiraceae bacterium
GCCTGTGCTTGATCTGATCTCAAAGGTCAGCGTCAAGGGTATTTCTCACATCACGGGCGGCGGATTCTACGAGAATATTCCGAGAATTCTGCCCGAGGGTATCATCGCTAAGATCAATAAGGGAAGCTGGGACGTGCTGCCGATCTTCGATCTGATACAAAAGGAAGGCGGCATAAGCGAGCACGATATGTACAACACCTTTAATATGGGCGTTGGAATGGCTGTCGTTGTTGATAAGGCGGATGCGGACAAGGCAGTGGAGATCCTCAACGCCAACGGCGAGAAGGCTTCGATCATCGGTGAGACCGTTTCAAGCGACGAGGGTGTTATTTTCGAGTAATGGGCGCGTCAATTGATCGGGAGAGGGAATTTGCCGTTTCTCAGAAGAGTGAAGCGTTTTGTGTTGATGTTCGGGACGACTGTTTTCTGATAAACGGTCAAAGGCTGGAGGTTCCGTCGGTCATTTCGGAGTTTGAGACTGTGCTCGGAAAGGCGCGCGGCGTTAAGTTCGAGATGAGCAGCAGAGATCTTGAACTTATGAAGTTCTTAATGAACGAGGACGGCTCAGGGCGCACGAATTACGCGTGGGACGAGCTTGGAATGATGGGATATACCAATAACGGCACTACGGTTAAAACGTTTGGGGTCGTTTTCAAGAAGCCGCGCGTTATAACGGACGCAACGCCCGATTTTTTGTTTGGCGGGAAATTTACCGTAAACGGCGCGGATTGGTATGACTTTATCAGCGGCGGAGTTGACCGCGGTACCTCGCGTCACGCGCGGGTCGGAAAACTGGCGCTGTGCGCGGCGTATCTTGACTGTGACCGCGACAATGAGCTTGAATGCCCTAAGGATAATTTTTCGGGGATAGAGATATCGCTGTAATAACACGGCAGCTTTTCGCAAGAGCGGGTGCTGCGCAGCGAAGCAAGCGGCAGCCGTGTGATAGGGCAAACATAAACCAATAACAAAGTGTTTGCTCGGTGCGGAAGCTGCAAATTCAAATAGAGGTTTGTTTATGGGATTGTTTGATAAACTGTTCGGGAAAAAGAAACCCGCTGTTTCGGAAAGCTCTAAGGCGTTCACTATCGATATCCGCGAGGACGGCTTTGTGATTAACGGAAAGCGCATGGACGTGCCTATTCATATCATGGCGCTGTCCGAGGTTCTCGGAAAGCCGCGCAGGACGGGCTTTAAAACGAGCGAGGAGGATAAGGAGATCTACGCGAAAATGCACCCCGGAGAGATCCTTGTTCAGCGTGTCAATTATACATGGGACGATCTCGGGCTGATGTGCTATACCAACAACGGAAGCGTTGTGAACTGTTTCGGGATCTGTCTGAATCCCACGGATTATAATGTTGATTCCAATCCGAAGTCGATGTTCGGCGGCACGGTGCTTATCAACGGAAGACCGTGGCTGGGCGTGATGATGGCGGGCAAGGACTGCGACGTTTTCCGCAATATCATTGTGGGAAGCTACTCGCTTACGGCTGAATATACCGACTTTGATCAGGACGACAGCACGCGCGACGAGTCGAGCTTTACCGGTATTGAGATACAGCTTAACGATGGAGCAGAGTTATAATTTGGCGGCTTTCCGTTTTTGATATGCGCGGAAAGCCGTTGCAATAATAATTTACAAGGTGAAAATTATGAACGCAAACGATTTCAAGGACGGCGGAGAGTATGAGGCTTACAGAGCGGTCTGCGAAATACAGGGCAGGGACGTTATCGTTCACGTTTATTATGAGGGCGGTTTAAGCAGAGAGAATTGTCCGCTTGAAACGATAATGCCAAAGATCGAAGAGTCTGTCAAGATGATCTCCGACCGCGGCAAATTAGCGAAAGCGCTAAAGCGCGATGGTATCATTGACCGCGCGGAGGAGTGGGTCTACGAATCGGAGCCTGTTGACGATGATGAGGACTGCTTTATCATTGACGGCGTTGAGGTTCGGCTGCCGATATCGGTTGAGACGTTTGCGGAAAGTCTAAGAGTGAACGGTCTTGGGATCACCTTTGACGGGTCGGCGGATAATTTCTTTGCGGAAGTATTTCTTTACTGCTCGCCCGATTATTTTGCCGGGCACTCAATAGAAGTGAGGATCAACTCCGACGGCAGCATGGAGTGTCTAGGGCTGGCAGGTTAAGCTAAGATCAATGCTATAAAGTTGCAGGAGAAATTTCAAAAAGCGGTTCCATGCGGCGGAGCAAAACGAAGTGAAGCGGAGCCGTGGGGAACCGGCTAGGCGGGCGGAGCCGCCGGTTTTGAAATTTCTTTTAGATAAGGAGTTAATATGAAGAATATTGTTGTTTTGATGTGGGCGGCACCAATTTACAGCCACTTATCGACGCTGAAAAGCGCGGCGGGATAAAGGGCGTGAAGATTACGTGCGTTATCTCGTTAAAAGCGGACGCGTTCGTTCCGCAACAGGCAAAAAACGAATTAAATTACTTAAACGTACCGATTTGATTACAGATTTGAGAAGGGACTTTTATTATGAAAATAGCGGTTGTATACTATTCGCTGGAGGGCAACACGAAATTTGTGGCAAAAAAAATTGCCGAGAGGCTGAGTGCCGATCTGATTGAGCTGAAATGCGTAAAGGCGTACCCGACAGGGAAGGTCAGCAAGTTTCTTTGGGGCGGAAAAAGTGTTACATTCGGAGAAAAGCCGGCACTTATACCGTACAATTTTAACGCGGACGATTACGACGCTGTAATAATCGGTTCGCCCGTCTGGGCTTCAAAATATGCGCCGCCGTTAAAAACGTTTTTTGCGGAAAACGATATTTCCGGCAAAAAACTCGGATTTTTTGTCTGCTGCGCGGGAGGAAAAACCGACAAGTGTTTTGCGGAAATGAAACGCGACGCGAAACACGAGGGCGCGGCGACGCTTAACCTGGTTGATCCGCTGAAAAATCAGACTCCTGAAAACGAGGCGAAAATAGACAAATTCTGCGAAAAACTAAAGGAGGCTTTATGAAAAACATAGTTGTTTTGGTATCGGGTGGCGGAACTAATCTTCAGGCGATCATCGACGCTCAGAACAAGGGAGAGATCAAGGGCGGCAAGATCACCTGTGTGATCTCCTCAAAGGCGGACGCTTTCGCGCTGGAGCGCGCGCGTATCGCGGGTATTCCCGGGGTCGTTATCCCGAGAAAGGATTATTACACCGCGAAAGCGTACAGCGAGGCGATCCTTGCGGAGCTAAAAAAGCAGAACGCCGATCTTATCGTGCTCGCGGGATTTATGACGATCCTCGACGAGTGTGTTACAAGGGAATATCCGTATAAGATCATCAACGTTCACCCCGCGCTGATCCCGAGCTTCTGCGGAGAGGGATTCTATGGGCTGCGCGTTCATAAGGCGGTGCTGGAATATGGCGTTAAGGTGTCGGGCGCGACTGTTCACTTTGTTAATGAGAAGGCCGACGCGGGCGCTATAATCCTTCAAGGCGCTGTGGATGTTGCGAATGACGACACTCCCGAATCGCTGCAGAAGAAGATCATGAAGAACGTCGAGTGGAAGCTGCTGCCCAAGGCTGTTTCGCTGTTCTGCGAGGATAAGATAAGGATAGAGGACGGAAAAGCTTTTGTGGAGGAATGACTGTGTTCATAGTGCTTGGGATCATTTTTTCGGTTATCGGACTTGTTATGATAGGCTATTCCGTGCGGCAGGCAGTCTCTATGCGGGGCGGCTATGAGCTTGACGCGCGTATAGTTGATTATGAGAAGAAAACGAGCACGCATCATCATAATGGACACAGAACAACGTTTATAACCTATGCGCCCGTGTATGAATACGTTGACGCGGGCGAGACCAAAAGACATACAAGCATTGTGTTCGTCAGTGTAATGCCCAAGATCGGCAAGGAGACCACGGTCTTTATTTCGAGTAGTGGCGAGATCGTCGATAGGGGCGGCGTGGTCGGAGTGCTTATCTGCGGCATTATATTTGTGGTGTTTGGCGTGATCGCCGTTGTGGTGGGTCTTAAGGGCTGAGGGTATCACGGTCATTGGCGCGCCCAAGGATAAGGTCGGACGTTGCGGATAGTCATTAAGGAGGGTAAGGGTTATGTCAACCTGTGATAACTGCGGCGATATCAAGCTCATCAAGCTGTTTCGTTCGCCGTATGAGTATCTGCAATGTATCAAATATATAAGGGCGCTGATCGAGGACGGCGGATTTGAATTTGTCGAGGGAAACTGCTCGCTCGATGAGGTCAAGGACAAGGATGGCTGCTGGGCTGACGATATTATTTATCACGTTATAAAGTGCAGAATGTGCGGACAGGTCTATTCGTGCTGCTGCAATACCTACCGCGGCGGCGGTGGATTTATGAAGGGGCGGTAATTATGATCACGGATATTCACAAGGGAGATTACGGAACAGAGGGCAAGGTGCGCTGGGAGTTGTTCGATATGGAGATCGATGTCGGTATTGACAACGGGGTAAGCGTTGAATATGCCGAGAAATGCGCCGAGGCGCTTAACTCGCTTTCCGATAAGCTCATCAAGGAGATCTTTGAAGCGGCAAAGCGGTACTGCTTGTTTTTTATCGACTTATGCGGCGACGAATGGGACGACTGGAACGAGATGAGCTTTAAGGTCACGAAGAAAACGCCCGCCGAGAAGCTGAAATCCGAGATCACTCCGACTTCTTTGATCGTAAACAAGCCTAAGGACGATCGCATAGGCTTCAGGATCGGAGGCAGCTGCACCTGGGATGACGAACACGGTATCGAGATCGCGATCCTTGACGGTAAGCTTGTCTATCTCGGCGCGTTTGAGGGTCACAGCGCTTGGAGTGATTTCAAGGCGGATGATGAATGGAATTTTGTGAACGGTTTGGAAAAATAATTATGAGTAACAATTATTCTCTACGTGAGAGTGACCGTTATAACTGCCTGGAGGGTGAGCTTTATTCGCCGCTGTTCGGGCGTAAGGTGGGATTTCTCGCTAAGGGCTGCGACAGCGTTTATGTGGTAAGGTGCGCGGAGTATTTTGAGACGATCACCGCAGATACTGTGCGCGGGGACGCGGCTTTGTCGGCGCTGGCGGACGGCGCGGCGGCGTATATTCTCGAGCTTATTGAGGAAAATGAATTTGAGCTGGGGGACTTCGCGTTTGATGAGGATACTCCGAGCACGGAGATCTTCAGGTTTCTAAGCCCTGCGGGTTTAGTGTTTGAAAGATTCAAGCTGCTTGACGATGAGGACTGCCCCATAGCTTTCAGTCTTAAAATGAGCTTCGATCCAGTGCCTGACGAGTGCGTTGAGATCGCGCTTCACGGTGATGTCCCGGTCTATGCCGGGGAATATCGCGGAGTTAGTCCGTGGAACGACAGGCTGCTGCGGAAAAGTTGGAATTATATAAAACAGGTGGACTAATGAACGAAGAAAAATTCACGGGTAAAGCCGATTTATATGATAAATTTCGTCCGGGTTATCCGGACTCGCTGATCGATTTCCTTTATGAGAACGCGAAGTGCGATACCGTTGCGGATATTGGCGCGGGGACGGGGAAATTTACTCGGTGCCTGTTGAAAAAGCCGTGGAGGGTCATTGCGGTCGAGCCTAACGCCGATATGCGCGGAAAGCTCTCGGATATTGAGGGGATCTCTGTTGTCAGTGCGTCCGCCGAAAATACCGGGCTTGACGCTCGGTCGGTGGGCTTGGTGACTGTGGCACAGGCGTTTCACTGGTTTGATGAGAATTTATTCAAGGCAGAGTGCGAGCGGATACTGACGGAGAACGGACAGCTTGCCGTTGTATTCAATGAGCGTGTGTTGGACGGCTGCGAGATATCGCGTCTGCGCAATGAAATATGTATGCGCTACTGCGGCGCGTTTCATACGGGTCACGTCGGCAGGCGGAGCAGCGAGGAGGGCGACGCGTTTCTGCGCGGCGAGTACTTCTCTGAGGTGAAGTGCTTTTCCGCTGATAACGATATGGTGATGGACGAGCAGTCGTTTATCGGAGATACGCTTTCACGCTCGTATGCTATCGGCGAGGATCACGCGGATCACGGGCGGTTTGTCGGCGAATTGAAGGACGCGTTCGCGAAGTATGAAAAGGACGGCGTGGTGACGATAAAATGCAGGACAAAGTGTTATCTTGGACGTTTTTTAAGAGGTTGAGTATGAAAAAGTATTTTGCGGCGCTTATTGCCGCGCTGCTGTTCCTTACCGGGTGCGCGGGAGATCC
>JAIEDJ010000338.1 GCA_029068025.1 Oscillospiraceae bacterium
GATTATAAGCGACAACGCGATACACACCACGCCGAGAACCGTTCTGTTTTTCAAAAATTTCATTGCCGATATTCCTTTCAAATTAAAATAACGGAAGCCACATATCCGATAAAAATAAACGGCACAAACGGCAGGCAGAAGCTGTCCCCAGGCGCCTTGTCTGCCGTTCTGCCGCGGAGCTTCTGTACGATCACGGAAACTCCATAAAAAACAAGCATAGCAATTTGCGCGAAAAGGAGCAGCGCGAGGCTGCCCCAAAGACCGCAAACTATGCTTAGTGCCGCGATGAGCTTGACATCACCGCCGCCGATCTTTCCCGTGCTGAGCGCTACGGAGAAGAATATTACGGCGACAATAATTCCCCAAAGATTTTCAAACCGGAAATTCATTATTGCCGAAAGTGCTACAACAATGCTTATCCAATTCGGAATCTCACGTGTTCGGATATCCATAACGGATCCTATGCCAAGCAAAACCGCGACAAAAATAAATTGAAACAGCTCGATCATCCCTTGAAATCGAACATATCCTTGACCTTTTCGGTCACGGTCGGCATAATGGTTTCGCCGAACAGCGCGTACAAACCGCCGAGCAGCAAAGCACCGATAACGACCGCGATCAGAATCTTGATGCCGGAATCCACGAAGTTCTCGCCGCGTGTCTCAGCAAGAACGAACTTGCTGCGGACAGAAAGTCTGTAAGCCGCCGCGTTGACCGCCGCGCGTGTTCTGCTGATCTTACGGCATACAGCCGCCTTAACGCCGTTGAACTTTGCCTTTGCCTTCTGTGCTGCTGCCTTAACAAAATTAAAAATGTTTCTCATAAATAAAACCTCCAAAAAATATCTGTCTGAGATCCGGTCACAGCGCCGTAATGATCGTATAAATTCGACATTAAAAAATTCGGCTCGATCTTCGATCTTTTTGGCGCGTTTGTTTCCGAATCAAGTTAATGAAATTAAATCCCGATCACATCGACATTGCCGGAGCCGACTCATATGTCTGCTCCGCCTGAGTAAAATTTACCGCAGTCTGCTCCTGAAGCTGCACGATGGCCTGCTTGTACGCCTCCGCGACCGCGCTGTTGAGCTGCTTCCTCAGTTCGGGAGTGGTGGGGAAGCAAAGATCGTGATACTCGTTATCCGCGCCCTTGTACGAGGGCATTGAAACGAAAAGTCCGTTTTTACCCTCCACCACCTTAATGTTTTTCACGGCGAAGCAGTCGTCCAGATTCGCCGAAGCGATTGCCTTAACGCTGCCCTCTCCGGGGGTCAAACTGTTGATCCTTACGTCAATTTTCATAGATTCTCTCCTTTTCAAATAATGCGCAGCGCCGATAAAAATTTGAAAATGCGACAAATATATTAGTGGTTCGCTTTTAAATTTCTTTCAGCGCGTCCACGCTTAAATATTATGAAAGCCGCGAATTTCTCCGCAGTTATACTAATCCCACTTTAGATTATCCTATAAATTATTGTTCGTTTCGCATAGTGACTTGTCCATTTATGGGAAACTCTAAGTGGGATTAGTATTACATACCCATTTTAGGCGAATCGTCCTGCATCTGCTCTTGCTGCGCAATTATCTTTTCGAGTTTTTCCCGTGCCCAATCGGGAATATACTCATCGGCAATCACGCCTATAAAATCCTGGCGGTAAAAATGCGTTTTTTCGCCATCCGACAGAAACTCCCCAAACACTTTTCTTCCTGTTTTACCGGGAGAACAGCCGAAACCGCTGCTTGCAAGAAACAACTGATTTTCCGGAGTCCTTTTTTCTTCGACAAGCGATGTGTCGCGAAGAATGAGCAGTTTATCTGTAAAGTCCTGCGGCTCATCGGATTTTATAATGTGTT
The DNA here is from genome assembly GCA_029068025.1 of Oscillospiraceae bacterium. GTDB lineage: Bacteria > Bacillota > Clostridia > Oscillospirales > Ruminococcaceae > CAG-115. The sequence continues at coordinate 1,854 of JAIEDJ010000338.1, forward strand.
CGCTCGTAAACAGACCGAGTTTTGCGTACATTTTCCGAATATCCTTTGCAAGATCATCAACAATGCAGCTGTGCGAATTCAGCGCGAACTCGTAATTGTGCCGATCCGGTAAGATACCAAGTCTTTTCGCCCATTCCACATTTTCTTTTCTGAAACGTCCATCGCCCTTGCGTTCAAGGATCGTGCTTCCGATGACCCACATCGTGCGGTCGTAGCCGAACTCCTTCACCGACTCTTCAAGAAAATTTCCGGTGAGATGAAATCCGTCAAAGTTTTTGGCGACCTGCTCATCTAAGAATTTTTTGCAGCGGATATTTTCGTTAAAGCTCTCGCGGCAAGCGTCTATATCCCCGAACCGCAGTGCATACGAATTGGAGTTCTTATACAGAGGTATCATTGAATTCCTCCTGTTCACACATCGGCAAAACGCCGTGTTCTTTCAAGAAATTGTAGAGGAAAATGCGTCCTTTCTGCGTCCAGCAAGTGTGCATTACCGCTTTATCCTCGTTAATAGCATAGGTTATGCTCTGTGTGTAGCCGAGGTTTGCGAACTCAGCGTACAGTACCCACGATTTTCTGATCGGATACTGTACACCATAGTCGTGAAGCATTCTGTTGAACGCAACCGCGGACATTCCGTAGTCCTTTGCGATCTGTGTTACGGGAACAGCATTTTTGCTATGCAGAATTCTGTCATAATAGCTTGCTTTTACCGAAAGGAAAGCATTTTCTTCCTCAAGCTTTTTACGCGCTTCCTGCTCATCGGCAAGCGCGGTGATCAGTTTTGCCAACTCACGCGGATCGCTCATGGTCTTGTACAAGGTTTCCGCTGTAAAGTACGCGCCGTGCTTTCTCAAAGAGGGAAGCACCTCGGACGTTACCCAACACTTGAATTTCTTCGCGCTCGGCAGCTTGCTTGAAAGTATAAGACTGTACAAGCCACTTTCATTGATAATTATTGTGGTCTGCGATCCTGTAGAGCACCCGCCCCGAATTAGGGCAGGTGTTTTATCTTCCTCATCAACGTGCGTTGCAATCGCATTTCTTGTTTTTGCATATCCCAAGATGTCTGCAACGTCTTTTCCAACAAACCACGGCTCGCCGTCAATGCTCAACGTTCTGATCTCGCCGAATTCCTCGTGCTTAAAGAGGATAATTTCGTTTTCAGTCATCGCAAGCCTCCTGCACGATCACGCGTCCTTCCTCGGCGTAAACCTCGAGAACGCTGTCCGCGGTGATACACGCTTCCGCAAGAATATTCTGCGGAATTCTCAGCTCGTCGGGATTATCGCAGTCGATGGTTACCATAACCTTGTCGTTCGGCACAAGCGCGAGTATTTCCCTCAGCTGCGCCGAAACCTTGATATTCCCGTTTTTCGTAATTCTGCTGTTAAACGTTACCATTGTTGTCCTCCAAATCGTAAAGTGAAATTTGCTGATTGATATTCAGCCTTTCGTTCAAGTCGTAGTTGGCTATGAGCAGTTCTCCGAACATACTGCCGCCGTCAAACCGCTGGCGGATATTGTTCAAGCGCTCATATGAATACATCTCATAGCCGTAGTACAATTCGCGTATTTCGGGACAGTCATTGTACGAAACAAGGAACTTTCCCGAAATATCCTTCAGCGAATCCCGCAGCCGTTCATGATCCTCGGTTTTGAAACCTACGTTATTGTAGTAGCCCTCGGTCGAAAAGTACGGCGGATCGCAGTAAAAAAAGCTCACCTCACTGTCCTGCGCCGAGATGAGTTTCTCAAAATCCTTATTCTCGATCACGACCTTTTGCAATCGCCGTGAAGCCTGTTCGATAAGCGGAAAATTACCCCACATTGAGTGAGGTTTGCCGCCGAAGCTGTCGCACGAACTTGCGTATGAATAGCGGATAAGCTGATAAAACTCAGCGGCTCTTTTAACATCGCCTATCTCCGCTTTTTCGCTGATGATATGTTTGATTCTGTCAAAATCCTCACGGCAGTTCAGCACGAATTTTAATCGCTCAATTAATTCCGCGCTGTGTTCGCGAACGCAGAAATACAAATTTGAGATATTCGAATTCGCGTCATTGAACACCTCGAAGTCGTTGCAAGGTTCACGCTCGCGTGAACACTGCGGCTTTCCGAAAAGTATCCAGCCGCCGCCCCCGAAAACCTCAATGTATTTTTCGTAATACAGAGGAAAGCGAGGGATTATTATGTCGCGGCTGCTTTTCTTACCGCCGATCCAACTCATAAAACTGTTCAAATTCATCACCTCCGGATTTGCGTTTTCCGTAAAACAGCGGAAACGTCAAAGTCCGTGATGACCGATCAACATTATTCGATTTGGGGTTGTGCTACACCCTGAACAGAGCCGTTCTGCTGTTTCACAGGCAACACAAATTTAATTTACATTGTTTGCTCCATTGCGGGAGCGGAGTTTATGAATTCATCGAGCGTCACATTCTCACCGAGATAGTTATAGTCCATTTCGTTGAGGATAACGCCTTCATCCGTGCCCTCGATTTTTTCTTTCAAGATAACCGTTCCCCAATGATTTACGAGAACGAAATCCCGCAGCTCTGACGGTGTTCCGGAGCAGTCATCGCTGTCGCGCAGATCGTATGCGTAAAGCCCATCGGGGAGCGTCTTGCGGTCGATCCGAGCATTTGTGAAAAGCGCGTCATGACCGAGAATTTCAAAGCGCTCGTAGTCATCTTCGTTAGCGTTTATTGATTTCATCAGTTCTCCTTTTCCCAAGCCACGGCATCGATCTCACGACCGTATTTTTCATCAAACTCTTTCAGCCGTCTGCCGATAGCCTCTATAACCTTTGTGGTGACGGCATTTCCGGCTTGCTTATAGAGCTGCGCATCGGACATTCCAAGCGCTTCAACCTTGCGGAATTGCTTGTCGGTAAACCCTTGAAGCCGCCAACACTCAATCGGCATCAGTCGGCGAATTCTTCCGCGATGCACGATACCGTGCCGATCTGTTACGGT
>JAIEDJ010000339.1 GCA_029068025.1 Oscillospiraceae bacterium
CCGACGGCAAAGCAAAAAACGCAGAGAACTTCGGGCGGATAGCCCGAAGTTTAGCGCGGCTTTTTGCGGTTTCGTGCAGCGAAATTGCCGTCGCTCCGACGGCAAAGCAAAAAACGCGGAAAACTTCAGGCGACAGCCTGAAGTTTAGGCTAAGCCCGGAGTTTAACGCTAACTTTTCCGTTTTTCATTGCACTGAACACTTTTTAATAAAACAGCCGCCGAAGCTTTGCGTTTCGGCGGCTGAGTTTTTTATTCGGATAGTCAAGTGGTCGTTTTCTTTGAGGTTAGCTGTTTATGCACTTTGCGCGGGTTTTCTTTTTCGTATTTACGGACTTCATCTGTCACTTTTTTCGACAGACACAATACCGCAATCAGATTCGGTATCGCCATCAATCCGTTCATCATATCGGATATCCCCCACGCGGCTTTCATATTTACCACCGCGCCGAATACCGAAAACGCGATAAACACAACACAGTACGGAACGCGTGCCCTGTCCCCGAAAAGAAACGCCGCCGCTTCCCCGCCGAAGTAGCTCCACCCGAGCACCGTTGAGAACGCGAACATAACCACCAGCACCGCCAGTACATATCCCGCAGGTTTCCCGAATGTCGACGAGAACGCGTATTCCGCAAGTCCCACGCCGCACACGGGTTCTATCCTCGCGGAAACGATCCTTCCGTCCGACTTTTCGCCCGTCACCAAGTACAGATTGGTATAATCCGCGCCGCCCGGCAGCGTCACCTCAAAGCTGTCACCGTAAATGCTGCGGCACGTGACCATTTCGGGCAGACCAACGCCGTCCGTTATCAGACCGCCGCTGTTTGTAACGCGAAAATAGCTCGTGTTTTCCGATACGGAATCCAATGCTTCCGAAGTGCTTTCCGCTCTGCACGGAGCTGTAAGCAGCACCAAAGCAGTCAGCGTACACATAACGATAGTATCAAAAAAGATCTCGAACACGCTCCACATTCCGCATACCACAGGGCTTTTTATGCCGCTTGCGGTATGCGCGAATACCGAGGTGCCAAGCCCTGCTTCATTGGAGAAAACTCCGCGCTTGAAGCCCATGGAGACCGCTGTCCTGACAGCCGTTCCCGCAATGCCGCCGCCGACTTGCCGTAGCCCAAACGCGGAACCGATTATCCGCGAGAAAACCTCGGGAATCTCACCCGCGTTGACGATTATTATGTACAGACATCCGATTATGTAAAACCCAGACATCAGCGGAACCAGCTTTGACGTGAACGCGGAGATCCGCTTTACCCCGCCGAAAACGATCACCGCTGCCAATGCCGCGAGCGCGATGCCTGTGATGAGCGGCGGCAGTCCGAAGCTCGTTTTCATTGCTTCTGACGCGGAATTCATCTGCGCCGCGTTCCCCATTCCAAACCCCGAGATCAGACAAAGCAGCGCAAACGTCAAGGAAAGCGGGCGGCTCAGAAACCGCGTTTTTCGGTTTTCGGCAAGTCCGTCGCGTATATAGTACATCGCCCCGCCGCGATACGTCCCGTTCTCGTTTTTACGGTACATTATCCCGAGGACATTCTCCGCAAATCCTGTCATCATGCCAAAAAACGCGGAGATCCACATCCAGAACACCGCCCCCGCGCCGCCTATCGACAGCGCCGTTGAGACCCCCGCTATGTTGCCGGTTCCCAGAGTCGCCGCAAGAGCCTGACACATTGCCGCAAACGGCGATATCCCCTGCGACTTGTCCGCTCTCGAAAACACGGTGGATCGGAGTATCCTCGGAAATCTCCGCGCCTGGAAAAAGCCCGTCCCAACTGTGAACCGAACTCCCGTAAACAGCATAAGCGCCAGCATGGGTACGCCCCACACCAGCTTATCGTTAATAAACGAAATTATTTCCAAAAAAATTCACCCCTTGTCCATTATATTGCGGACAAGGGGTGATTATTCAAAGCTGATGTTTTATTGCTTCTTACGGTTATTCTGCTTTCCCTGCGGCTTGGGATTCGGCTTGATGTTCGGCTTTGACTTTGCCGGATCGGGATCACGTATAAACTTCTCCGTCTTTTCGGACTTTACGGAAGGCTTCTGCAAAGCCGCCGCACCCTGCGCGTCGCTCGGCGGATCGCTCGGGAAATACGTCTCCGAGAAATCTGCAAAGCTCCCGACGTATGCTTCCGTTTCACCGGGGAGATTCTTCTTGTGAAGCTTGCCCGAAATGAACTCCGCAAACAGCAGATAGAACACCGCGAATACGGGAGCGCCCAGCAGCATTCCGGGAATACCGAACATACCGCCGCCGACGGTGATGGAGATCAGCACCCAGATAGCGGGCAGACCCAGCGTTTCACCGAACAGGAACGGCTTTATTACATTTCCGTCGATCTGCTGAATAACCAGCACGAAAATACCGAACCATATCACCTTCATCGGATCGACCAGGAGTATCAGCACAGCGCACGGTATAGCGCCGATAAACGGTCCGAAGAACGGGATAAGGTTAGTCACGCCGCACACAACTGCGATAAGCGTCTGATACGGCATTCCCATCGCGAACATTCCGATCAGCATAAACACAAAAATGATCATCGCGTCCAGCAAATTTGAGATAATATATTTTTTAAAGATATCGTTTGCTTTAGCCAATCCGCCAAACAGCGTTCTGCATCTGCCTTCCTTGAAAAAAGCTATAAAGATCTTTTTTCCCTGAGCCAGCATACGTTCCTTGCTGTACAGCAGATAGATCGCGATAATAAAACCGATGAGGAAGTTTTTTACGCCCGTAAGCATAGTCCCCAAGAAGTTCATCAGCCATTCTGCGAGGTTTCCGGCGATGTCCCCCGCCATAGGTTTGAGCTGATCCGCAATAGTGCCGATCAGATCCGAGAAGCCCTTGACCTCTTCGGAAATGAAATCGGCGATCTGCGGGTTATCTTCAAAGACCTTGTCCACCCACACCTCGACCTTTTCCAGGTACTCGGGCATCTTATCCGCAAGATCCATCACGCTTTTAGCAAAGCTCGGAGCGACTGCGACGATGATCCCGACCAGAACCGCCAGCACTATCACAACAGTTATTATCATAGAAAAAATTCGCGCCATGGTCATTCGTCTGCGAATTTTCTTTTCTATGGGAGCTCCGTGCTTTTCAAGAGTTCTCACCACCGCGCTGTCACCCACAGCGGAATCGTGCAGCTTCTGCATGACAATATTCCGCTCCTGCGGCATACCTTCCTTCAGCTTGCGGAAGAACTTGTTTTCGATGTACATCATCAGCGGATTCAGGATAAACGCTATCACCACTCCGCATATTGCGGGAGCAAGCACTCCGCCGAACCGCGAAAACGTCTGGGAAAAGCTGTCAAACTTAAAAACAAAGACTACAAACAGCACAGCCACTGCGATAACGATAAGAGTATAAACGGCAATGGTGGTATATTTTCTGTTCCAATTTATTTTCATGAATTCACCCCATATACAAAGTATAATTCAAAAATTTGCCACATATACAGTTTAGCACATTTTTTTCATGTTGTCAACTTACATTTTTGAAATATAAGAAAAAAATAATTTTTAAGGCGGGGATCACTCCCCGCCTCAGCTTGTAGATAAATCCTTTAAACGTTGATCTTGGCTGCCTTTACAACGTTGACGAGAGGCTGTTGATTTAAAAGAGATTTCAAACCCGGGCAGGGCTTCGCCCTACCCTAGCTAGCCCCACTCGACTCTGCTCCACTTCGTTCCGCTCCGCCGAGCGGGACTGCTTTTTGAAATTTCCTGCACCAATACAAAGCTGACCTTGGTTTTTTATACAAACTGTAAGGCGGGAATCCGCTTCCCGCCTTCTATCTTGTATTATCTCTTGTTCTACACACTGTATGTTTTCAGAATATCCTCGGCGGTCTCGCGCTGATTTCTCCGCGTGTCCATCGCCATCTTGAGGATATGCTTATGCGCCTGTTCCTCGGTCATATTCAGATATTGTATAAGGCAGCACTTTGCGCGGTCGACTATGCGCACATCGTCAAGCTTGCCTTGAAGCTCCGTTTTCTCGCGCTCTAAACGGTCGATATTCTCCTTGGCAACCGCCGCCATTCTCACGGTCTGTGTGAGAACGCTTTTGGAAAAGGGCTTTGCCAGAACGAACGCTCCCGTAAACTTGATCCTGCCCTGAACGTCCTCGGCAATGTCCGCGCGCGCCAGCACTATTATCGGCGCGGAAGTCCTCTTGGACGCTTCCGCGACAAAATCCAGACCGAATTCGCTGCGGAGCGGCACCGACACGACCACCGCGTCATACGCAGAAAGCTCCTCCGCCTTTGCCGTCTCGTCGGAATAACACAAAACGGTATCCGCCGAAAGCTCCGACAACGCCGCCGCAACGGTTTTACAGGATTCTTCGGTTTTTGCGTTGATAAAGATCTTCATGGCGTTTCCCATTTCGAGTTAAGGATCAAAGTTCACGAAGTTAATTGTTCACATAAAGCTGCTTATAAGGCGAAGCGGAGTTCGGAGTCAGCTTGAAGAATCTCGAACTCAGAAGCTCGTCTGCGCTGTTTCCGAAATGCTTTACAAACCGCTCCACATAGCGGCGTATCGACTCTTTCTCCTCTGCCGTAGCCTCATTGCAGCATACCTGAACAGGCAGCCCCGAGGGTGCCGTATCGCTGCGGATAAACATCTCGCCGCCGTGCATTCCCGTTCCGCAGAACGATCCAACGGGACAGCCCTTGATGCCGATGCCCAGCACGATAATTATACCGCCCGCCTGATATTCGCCGAGGAAGTCACCGACCTTGCCGCCTATCACGATAGTCGGGAACATCTCGCGGTAGCTCTTCATATGTATTCCGACGCGGTATCCCGCGTTTCCTTCAACATATATCTCACCGGAACGCATTGCGTAGCCCGTAGTATCGCCGCAGTTTCCATGAACGATGATAGCGCCGTCATTCATCGTATCGCCGACCGCATCCTGAGCGTTTCCGTGAACGATGATCTTCGAGCCGTCAAGGTAAGCCCCGAGCGCATTTCCGGGAGTACCCTCGATCATGATCTCCTTGCCCGAAAGTCCCGCGCCGATATACCGCTGACCCAGCACGTTGTCCAGCTCGAACTTTTCCTCGCCGCTCTCGCGGATAACGCGGTTAAGCTCCGTGTATCCGTGGTTTCTCGCGTCTATTTTCATCTGACGATACCTCCCAGCTTTTCTTCGCGGCGTTTCTTGCCGAACATCATCATCTGCGGCTTTTCCTTAAGCAGATCCATGTCCACCTCGGAAAGATCCAGTCCCTCCTTGATTATTCCGGTATAGATACCCGCGCGGCGCACGTTGCCCATCAGAATATACCCGACCAGCTTGTTGTCACGGATAACCAGCTTTTTATAAGTATTCTCGGTCTCCTCAACATATTCCTCACCGTCATACGAACCAGCGCTGATGATATGCAGACCGAGTATACCGCCCGCGTTCATCGGGATAGCGTTCACATATTTCGTCTCGCGACCTGCCATATTCTTTCCCGCGACCTCGCCCTGCAAGTAAGCGTTAGGCAGCAGCGCAAGTATCTTGTCCGAGTCGGAAGAAATATCGTGGCTCACCGTGCAGTCGCCCGCCGCATAGATATCGTCAAGCGAAGTCTTCTGAGTAACATCAGTGATTATGCCGCGCTCCACCGTTCCGCCCGCATCCGCGACAAGCTCGGTGTTCGGGCGAACGCCCACCGCGACGATCAGCATATCGAAATCTACCTTAACACCGTTTTTCAGCCGCGCGGAGTGCTCCGTAAACTCGTCAGCGGAGGTTCCGAGAATAAACCTTAATCCCTGATTTTCAAGGTGCTTCTGCATTTTCCCTGCGGCACGCGTATCAAGAACAGCCGGCAGCACTCTGTCAGCCATATCCACCACGGTGATCTGCACGTTATGCGCCGCAAGCGCCTCGGCAGCCTTAAGACCGATCAGTCCCGCGCCGATGATCAGCACCTTCATGCCGCTTTTAAGCTCGGAACGGATAGCCTTAACGCTGTCATAGCTCATAAATGTGTGATAATGCGTCTTGTCAAGCCCGTTCATCGGCGGAACAAACGGCTTCGAGCCGGTCGCGATCATCAGCTTGTCATAAGGCACCGCAAGCCCGTCCTCCAGAACTACCGACTTGTTCGCGGTATCGATCTTGACCGCCTTTTTGCCGAGGATCGTTTCCACACCGTTCTTCTCGTAAAAATCCGGATCGCGGTAGTAGATATTCTTGTCCGATATCCTGCCCTCCAGCCAGTACGAGATCAGCGGACGCGAATATGTATGATATTTTTCATCCGAGATGACGGTGATCTTGCCGCTGCTGTCTATTTCGCGTATTCCCGCGATAGTTCCGACAGCCGCCGCCGAATTTCCGATTATAACATAATTCATTTATCCGTCACCTCTCCTCAAAAACGATAGCCCTGTTGGGACAGCCCTGAACGCACGCGGGTTCGCCGTCGTGATTCTTCACGCACAGATCGCACTTCTGGATCCTGTGGTTAGCCTCGTCAAATACTATGCAGCCGAACGGACAGCTCAGTACACAGGTACCGCACCCGACGCAGCGGTTCTCATCGCACACAACAACGCCGTCCACAATGGAGATAGCCCCGGAAATACACGCCTTTACGCAGGCTTTTCCGTCGCAGTGCCGGCACTGAACAGCGAAGTTCACACCGCTGCCTTCCTCTACCTGGATACGCGGCACGGGAGTTTTCCCGCTTTTAAAAGCCTTGATCATATTCGGAGCACCGCTGTTGGCAGCCGCGCAGTAAAACTCGCACAAATGGCAGCCAAGACACCAGTCCTCATTAACATAAACCTTCTTCATATCTGCTCCTTATTTTAAAAAATTTCAAAATTCGAACTTGGCGGCACACTCCGCGCTGCTTTTTGCGAAGCATAATGCGTGCGCTCCGTTTAGCCGTCAAGTCCGAACCGGTCGAAATTTTTCTTGAGAAAAATTTCGACACTTTTTGAAATTCGCTGCACCATTATAACGTTGATCTTGCCGAATGATTTAAAGAATTTCAAAATACACGGCACACAAACGCACATTGCTTGCTCCGGAACTTCGTCCCTACGGGGTGCAGGGGGCGGAGCTCCCTGCCGGGGTGTGGAGCGGAGCCCCTCGTCTCTCCCCACTCTCCGAGGGGGAGTACAAGCTGCACGCAGATTACTCTCCGGCGTGCTGTATCCCGAGAATATCCAGTTCCTTCTGAGTAAGTCCTACGCCCCTGAGCATAAGTCTGTTGCCGCGCAGCGCCTCGATGGAGTTGATACCCATGCCGCCCATCATTTCCTTGATCTCGTGATCCCATGCGGTAACGAGATTTACAAGCCGCTGATAACCGACCTCGGGATTGAGACGCTTTACAAGATCCGCGCGCTGAGTCGCTATACCCCAGTTGCACTTGCCCGTGTTGCAGGAACGGCACAGATGACAGCCCAGCGCCAGCAGCGCCGAAGTCGCTATGTAAACCGCGTCCGCTCCGAGCGCTATAGCCTTTACAACGTCCGCCGCCGAGCGAACCGAGCCGCCCACGACAACGGAAACGTCACTGCGGATTCCTTCGTCACGCAGCCGGGAATCGACCGCCGCGAGCGCCAGCTCTATCGGAATACCCACATTATCGCGGATACGCGTGGGAGCCGCGCCCGTACCTCCGCGGAAACCGTCTATCGCGATAATATCCGCGCCCGAACGCGCGATACCCGAAGCGATAGCCGCCACGTTATGCACCGCCGCGATCTTCACGATAACAGGCTTTTCCCAGTTAGTTGCTTCCTTGAGCGAGAATACAAGCTGCCGCAGATCCTCGATAGAATAAATATCATGGTGCGGCGCTGGAGAGATAGCGTCCGTGCCCATCGGGATCATACGCGTTTTGGAGATCTCCTCGTTGATCTTCATTCCGGGCAGATGTCCGCCGATACCGGGCTTCGCGCCCTGTCCCATCTTGATCTCGATAGCCGCGCCCGCGTCAAGATAGCCCTTGAACACGCCGAAACGTCCCGACGCTACCTGACAGATCGTGTTCTTTCCGTACTTGTAAAAATCCTCGTGCAGACCGCCCTCGCCCGTGTTG
>JAIEDJ010000340.1 GCA_029068025.1 Oscillospiraceae bacterium
GCTGCTAACGGTACATACCAGAACGAAGTTGACCGTGACGCTGTTCAGCTCGAGTTCAACCAGCTCAACGACGAACTTAACCAGATTGCTGATACCGACTTCAACGGTGTTGCAATGCTCAACGGCGGCCAGATGGCTGACGGCAGACTCGCTGTAAACGGCAAGTTTGACTATGTAAACGGTCCTGTAGCTGCTACTAAGCTCGGCAAGAGCGACGTAAGCATTCTCGGCACCAGCAAGTGGGACGACAAGAATACTACTGCAGGCAAGTCTCTCGCTACAAGCACTGACGGAACAACCGCTGCAGTTGGCGTTTCCAAGGCTGACGAGGCTTGGGCAAACCTGAACGCTACCTGGACCAGAACTCCGGGTAAAGACGGCACCTCCGGTCCCGACTCCGTTGACGTAACCTTCAAGTATGACGCTGCTTCCAATACTTGGACCGCTATCGACGCTACCAACGGCGCTAACAAGAACATGATATTCACCAAGTCCACCGAGAACGGCGGTTTCGATATCGCTATCGCCGGCGCTTCCGGCACAGCGGCTACCGAATATGCTGCTGCTGACTCTGTTGCGAATGTAGTTCTTGACACCACCAAGCTGACCACCGGTGACACCATCACCATTACCTTCAACAACCCCGCAGCGGGCATCGACGCTCCCACCAATGGTGACAGCGCTCTTGTTGAAAGCGCAAGCAGCCTTACCGTAGGCTCCAGCACTGACGCTGTGACCGAGGAGATGGCGAACAATCTTACTGTTACCGTTAATGCTACAAACGTAACCGACCCCAAGATGACCGATCAGTTCAACAAGCTGGTTGAAAAGCTGAACAGCGCTACCGTTGAGATCAGCTACAAGGCTGACGCAGCTACCGACTCCGGCGATATGAAGATCTCGTTCGGTTCCGACGAAGTTTACACATATGTAGACGGCGGCAACAAGGTTAGCATCGACGGCGTTGATTACACCTTCGAGTTCGAAGCTGACAAAAATGAGCTCAACATCAAGGACGCTACAGATAATGTGCTTATCACTATTAAGGGCGCAGATCAGGGCGATACCAGCACAAATAAGGATGGTTCCGCAGGCGTTCTGACGTTCAACATTGCGATCGAAGCAAGCAAGTATGACAAGGCTGCTAAGCCCACCATCGAGGTTGCTAAGACCGGTTCCGTTTCCAAGGCTAACAGCAACAACGCTGCTAACGCTCCTCTGACCTACACCGACCACCTCGTTCTTCAGACCGGTGCTAGAACCAAGGATTCCGTTGACTTCACTATGGAGTACTCCACTCAGGGTATGGGCGACCTCAAGGCTAACCTCAACATCTCCAGCCGCGCTGACGGTCTGAACACCGCAGGTCTGTCCCTGAACACTCAGGAGTCCGCTAACTACGCTATCGACAGAATCGATAACGCAATCAACAAGGTATCTATGGTTCGTGCAACCTTCGGTGCTACTCAGAACCGTCTCGAGCACAAGATCGACAACCTGACCACCACTGCGGAGAACATCCAGGAAGCAGAGTCCGCTATCCGCGACACCGATATGGCTTCCGAGATGATGAACTACACCAAGTTCAACATCCTGCAGCAGGCTGCTCAGTCCATGCTCGCTCAGGCAAATCAGCAGCCGCAGTCCATCCTGCAGCTCCTCGGCTAATTTGCCAATTAACTTCATTAGCGGCTTGACCGCTGCATGATAGTTTGACAATTGCGCCCTCTCCGCAAGGGGAGGGCGTTTTTGTGAGACTATTATATTTTAAGGAGAGATAAATTATGGTTTTGTCTATCGGAATGATCGTAAAAAATGAGGAAAAGTATCTTGAAAAGTGCCTTACCGCTCTTAAGCCGATATTGGAGAATGTTGACAGCGAGCTTATCATAGCGGACACGGGTTCGACGGACAAAACGGTCGAGATCGCAAAAAAATTCACCGACAACGTATTTTATTTTGAATGGATAAGCGACTTTGCCGCCGCGCGCAACTCCACTCTGGAGCGCGCAAAGGGCGAGTGGTATATGTTTATCGACGCGGACGAGATAGCTAAGGATTGTTCCGATATCATTCACTTTTTCAATTCCGGCGAGTATAAAAAATACGGCTCGGCGGTATACGTGCAAAGGTCTTATACGGATTCGGCTCAGCCCGATCTGTTTCTGGATCTTAAAGCATACAGGCTCACGGCAATTAAAAACGGGGTAAAATTTGTAAAACCGATCCACGAAAATTTATCTCCGTTTCTAAACCCGTGCAAGGATCTTAAGCTGGTTGTGGATCACTACGGCTATGTTTTAAGCGATAACGGAGTTCCGAATGAATTCGCCAAAAACAAGTCCGAAAGAAATCTGAAAATTTTGAAGGATGAGCTTGCAGAGCAAGAGGCAAATGGGAATATAAGTCATTCCATCTACAGCCAGATCGCCGATTGTTATCATATTATCGGCGAAAAGGAAACGGCGCTTGAATATCTGCGCAAAGGGATGGCTCTTGCCGATCCGGGATCCATAACAATCACAATGTACTATAACCGCATTCTGGCGTTATTGTGCGATCTGAACCGTCCGGTCGATACGATAGAGCTTTGCGATAAATATTTCAGCAAGGAAAACGCCGCAAGGACAAAAACGCTTGCGACAGACTGTTATGTGTATTTTATCAGAGCGATATCGAGCTTTGCGCTGCATAATTTCGACAGAGCAATATCGGACTTTATTTCCGGCTTTGATCTGTATGACAAATACATTAATAACAAGCTCTTTACAGAGGATCTGCTGGCAAACCCGTTCAGGGTTACAATACCGCTTATAAAATCCTGCTGTGAACTGTTTTATAACTGCTGCTATCAAACAGATAGATTTGATGAGGCGACGGAGACATTAAAGAAATTCCCCGTTGCGGATTGTATGTCCGACCGAAATTATATGCTGAGCCATCTTTTACTGCAAGCGGAAGTGATGGAGCATACGGACTTTTCTCCGCTTGCCGGATTGTACAATAAACTCGACGACTACAATAAAAAGCAGCTTATCACCGTAATGCTCTGGCACTTGTTTAAAACGGACAAGCCCGAGTCGGCTGTCAGGAATCTGAAAAGCATTGCAAACGGCAGCAAGACCCTTGAGGACACAGTCGAAATATACCGTCACTTCTTCGTGAAAAAGGATCTGACCCTTGAGGCTGTCAAGGAGTTTATTTCAAAGCACGGCGCACCGGGAAACGAAAATATCTGGTGTGTTATGCTGCTGTCAAGCTTTGACATAACGCCGTTTATCACTGCCGATAGCTTTGATCCCGAACAGTGTGTGCGCACGATATATAAATATTATAAAAACAGCCAAAGCACCGCGGAGCTTTTCGCGTATTATGATATCAACGCCATATCTCCCGAGGGTCTGGAAAGAGCCGCGGGGATATACGGCTGGGCTATGATCGGCGCTCAGCAGAACCAGGTCGACATTGTGCCGCTGTTTGAGAAATTCGGTATGATCGGGGCAAAATGGTTTGAGAATTTCTCCGAATCGGAAACTATCCCCGGAGATATCAAGGCGGCGCTGATAGTCAACGGTATCGTTTCCGCGCGAAAGAGCGGAAACTACGCGCTGTGCGCAAGCGAAATGAACAGGCTGTCCTATGTTTGCCCGCCGTTTGCGCCGATCGTTTCGGAATACAACAAAACGATAAAGCAGGAGATAGATTCGTCAAAACCCGCGCTTGATCCCGAATTCGCAAGACTGGCGGAACAGCTCAAGCAAAACGTTCGCGCCATGATCGGCGCGGGAAATATCGCCGACGCGGCAGAGCTTATCGCGGAATATGAGAAGCTCTGCCCGAACGACCCCGAAACAAGCGTTCTTAAAAAGCAGATCGAAGCCGAAAAATAACAGATCGGAGTAGCCTATGAAAGTTACGATCATTACGGTCGCGTGGAATTACAAGGATTATATCGCGAAGTGCATTGAAAGTGTGCTTAACCAGACCTTCACCGACATTGAGTATTTTATTCTGGATAACGGCAGCACCGACGGCACCAAGGAAATAATCGAAAAATATGCCGCCCGGGACAGCCGTATCAGAGTATACCGCCGCGAGGAGAATATACTCAGTGATTCCTTGTGGATCGACTTTCCGCTTGAGCAGGGAACGGGCAAGTACTTTATGGATCTTGACTGTGACGACTGGATAGATCCCGACTGCATAGAGCGCCTTGTGCGCATAGCCGAAGCAGGTGATTTCGACATCACCGCAACGGGACATATCACGCACTACGAGGAGACTTCAAAGGAAGTAAAAAACGAGATTTCTCAAAGAATGTGCATCGACAGAAAGCACTTTGCGGAATATTATCCGAATTATCACTTCTTTTTCCGCACTGTCTGGGCTAAGCTTGTAAAAACGGATATTGTGCGCGCCATGACGCAGGAGGAAAAAACAGTAGACATAGCATACGGCGGCGATACTTTATATTCGTTTATATGGCTGCGCAAAGCGAAGAATTTCTGCATTGACAATTCGGCGATGTACCATTATATCAAACACAAAGCCTCGGGATCAAATACGTATTACAGCTCTATGGTTAATGGCAACACGGTGTTGTATAATGACGCGGCGGATTTCCTTTCCGAATTCGGGGAGATAACTCCCGAGAACCGCGAGTTTATGTACCGCGTCTACGCAAACGGGATATCGGACGTTTCAGATCCCCTGTTTAAAACGGAAATGAGCACGGAAGAAAAGCTGAAAGCGTATTATGAGATACTCTGCTCTCCCGTCACAAAAGAGGCGTACAAGAATTCCGATTCGGACGAAATAACAAGAAGCCGCTCCAAGCTGCTTACGGAAACGATATACTTCACGGCACAGCTGAACGCCCCGTTAAAGGAGTATGAGGAGATCTTTTCTTATTATCTTCCCGTGTGCGGAAGAATGATATCGTATAAGACCGCCGGGCTTTTCCTGAAGGAAAAACCACTGACCGAAGCAGTGTTGAATGACAACGGCGCTCTGGCGGCGGAAATGCTGCTGAAACTTCTTGCATCCGGATCATATGCAAAGCAGTTTGATCTGACCGGTATGCTGAACACGCTTTCCCAAAACAAGCAGTTGCTTTGCGGCATAGACGACAGCGCTTTTCTCGCGAAATACGGCAGCGTTTATCTGACGGTGTGGAACGGCGATCACGAACAGGCGCTTGACGCTATGACCGATATATTGCTGAGCGGAGACCGGACAAACGAAACGTTTATGCAGATGTATCTTTCGCTTTCAGCAGTTTTGGAGCGTATTGACGAGTTCGTTTTCGGAAAAATAAAGCTTGCCGCTTTGTATTGTTTTGCACGCAGATATGGCGACTGCAAAGCCGTTCTGGACGACCTTGCGGATATGGGCGTTGAAGACAATGAGGATATAGCACACATTAAGGCGGATCCGGGATATGCGCACTTTGCCGCCGGACAGCCGCTGTAACAAGTTTATTCGTGTGTGGAGGATATTATGGAACGACCTATTTATGTAACAAGATCCTCAATGCCTCCGTTTGAGGAATACTGCCGCGAGATCGCGGAGCTGTGGGACAGCCGTATGCTGTCAAACGACGGCGTTAAGCACAAGCAGTTTGAACAGCAGCTCGAAGATTTTCTGGAAACGCCGCACATTCAGCTTTTTCCGAACGGTCACACAGCACTGGAGCTTGCGATAAAGGCGCTTGGGCTGACCGGCGAGGTGATAACCACTCCATTCACGTTTGCGTCAACAACGCTGGCGATACTGCGCTGCGGACTGACCCCCGTGTTCTGCGACATTGAAGACAAGCATTATACGATGAACGCGGACAAGCTCAAAGCGCTGATAACCGACAAAACAAGCGCTATTATCCCCGTACACGTCTACGGGAATATCTGCAATTACAAAAAGATCAAAGAGATCGCGGACAAGCACGGTCTTAAAGTGATATACGACGCGGCACACACCTTCGGCGAGAGCGTCGACGGCGTAAATGTGTCGAATCTCGGAGATATCTCCATGTTCAGTTTTCACGCGACAAAGGTTTTTCATACCATCGAGGGCGGCGCGCTGTCTTTTTCCGATAAGGCGCTGGACGGCAGGCTGTCCGCTCTGCGCAAATTTGGAATGAACGGCTCGGAGGACGCGGAGATAATCGGCACGAACGCCAAAATGACCGAGTTCGCCGCGGCGATGGGCATCTGCAATCTGCGCCATTTCGATGAATACATTCTCGGACGCGAGCAAGCCTTCAACAGATACCGCGAGCGTTTGTCCGACAAAAAGGGCATAGTTCTGTGTCCCGTTCAGGATAACGTCAAGCATAATTACGCGTATTTTCCTGTCGTATTTGAAAGAGAAACATTCGGAGCAGGCCGCGATGAGATCGCCGCGAAGCTTGCCGCCGAAAATATTTTCGCGAGAAAGTATTTCTATCCGCTGACATCGGAATTCACGGCAGTAAAGAAAATATGCCACCCGAACGAAACGCCCGTGGCAAGGCGCATTGCCGAGAACGTCCTGTCTTTGCCGCTGAACGCCGAGATGACGCCGGAAACGGTCGATACGATCTGCGACATAATTCTTTCGCGGTAAACAAAAAATTGATTATACGGAAACGAGGTCTTTGTTATGAAAAAGGTTCTTTTGCTGGGCGGCGCTCATTTTCAGATACCCGCTATAAAAAAGGTCAAGGAAATGGGACACTATGCGATAACCTGCGATTATCTGCCGAACAACCCCGGGCATAAATTCGCGGACGAATATCACAATGTAAGCACAACAGATAAGGACGCCGTTCTCGAGCTTGCGAGAAAACTCAAGGTGGACGGTGTGGTTGGTTTCGCGAATGATTACTCTGCCGTAACTCAGGCTTATGTTTCGGAAAAGCTCGGACTCTGCTCAAATCCGTATGAGTCGATCGAGACGCTGACAAATAAAGACAAATTCAGAAAATTCCTCTCGGAAAACGGATTCTGCACGCCAAAGGCAATGGGCTTTGACAATGCTGAGGAAGCAAAGGCGCATTTACATGAGTTTAAATTTCCCGTGTTGATAAAGCCGGCAGACGCTGCCGGAAGCAAGGGCGTATCGATCTTGAATGATCCGGCTGATTTATCGGTTCGGGTAGACCATGCGCTTCGTTATTCATTAAAAAAGAGATTTGTCATAGAGGAATATATTGAAAACGACGGACCGCAGGTGGAAGTAGAGGCATTTTCTATCAACGGAAAACTTGCTTTCAGCTTTTTTATGGGAGAATTTTTTTGTTTCGAGGAAGACCACAAAATGGATATTCTCGCAGAAAGCGCGCCTTCTGCAAGAGAACACGAGATCCGTGAAAAATTCAATGCGATACTCCAAAAAATATTTGATCTTTTAAATCTCCGCACCGGTGTATACGATGTTGAAGCAAGAATAGATAAGTCTGTAAATATCTATCTTGTGGAGTTCAACGCGCGCAACGGCGGAAACTTGATCCATAAAATTGTCGAGTATTCTACCGGTGTGGACGAAGCAAAGTTTATAGTAAAAGCGGCTCTCGGCGAGGACTGCTCCTTTATTAAAGACGCGAAACCACAGGGATTTTGGTCAAATTATGTGATCAGAAGCTTCTCTGGCGGTAGATTAAAAGGATTTGTTATAGACAGCGCTTTTGAAAAGGAAAATCTTGTTGAATTTGAAACTCCGTTCAAGCCCGGAGATATAGTAGAGCCTTTCAGTAAGTCGCGCACACCGCTTAGCACAATGGTCGTTAAATTCGGTTCAATGGAGGAAATGCTCTATAAGATCGAACATATGGACAAGTTTATAAGAGCCGAATTTGAATGATATGATAATCTTATATTGGAGGTTTTTTGATGAGTGAATTTGAAAAGCTGACAAAGGAACTTAAAGATTCAAAACTGCCGCTGGTCGTTTACGGAGCAGGAAATGTTGCGGAATATGCTGACACCTATCTAAAAAAACACAACATTGACTTTGAGGGATATGTTGTAGACAGAGAATATTTGCCGAACAAAAGAGAATACCGCGGCAAACCGCTGTTTGATTTAGACGACTATTTGCAACGCGGCAAATGCGATGTTCTTT
>JAIEDJ010000034.1 GCA_029068025.1 Oscillospiraceae bacterium
ACGAAGATGGAGGGCACGGTAACGAAATTCACCACGCAGATGGCGAAGATCGTGCTGTATGTTCTGCTGATAACCATCGTGCTGAATATTCTCGGCATACCCTCCACCTCTATAATCACCGTAATAGGCACAGCGGGCGTTGCAATAGGACTTGCCCTGCAAAACTCGCTGTCAAATGTAGCGGGAGGATTTCTGCTGATGATCACCAAGCCGTTCAAGGTCGGTGACTACATCATCTCCAACGGCGTTGAGGGAACTGTCTCGGTGATCTCCATACTGCACACAAAGCTGAATTCGGCAAGCAATCAGGCGATATTCATACCGAACGGACTTGCGATAAACGCGACGATAATCAACAACAACGGCAATGATACAAGGCGCGTTGATATGCTGTATTCGATATCGTATAACGATGATTTTGAAAAGGCGCGCGGCATTATCATGGAGCTGATACAAAATCATCCGTTGGTACTGAAAACACCCGAACCTCTTGTCCGCATGAAGGAGCATGGAGAGAGCGCCATTGTGATAACAGCGCGTGCATGGTGTGCCACCTCCGATTACTGGAACGTGTATTTTGATCTTACCGAGCAGGTACGCGCTGCGTTTATTGAAAACGAGATAGAGATCCCGTTCAAGCAGGTAGACGTACATATGGTAAAATAAGTAAAAAGCCCTTTGGTGATCAAAGTGCTTTAAATGTTATACAAGCCGAATCTCGCTCCCAAGGTACAAGCCTTGAGAGCGAGATTTTTATTTGGAATATAGTGTATAAGCTAAATCGGGAATAACGGTCAGTTCGCGGCGCGGGTTCCGTAGTCGTCCGTTTCAACGTCCTCTAAAAAGCTTGAGGGGATCGCCGGGATCCGGTACAGCTTGCATACCGTGCCATCCTCGAAAAACGCTGTCTCGTCCGAACGAACATAAAATTCATAGTACGGCATTACCGCCGTGAAGCCCTTCCAATTTACATAAGTCATCTCTATTTGCAGGATCTCGGCATCCTCGGGCATACGGTCTTCCCCCGAAAAGCGGTCGGATTGCAGCTCTTTTTTTGCTTCGTCAACGGACATTACCGGATAGTCGCCGAGCTTATTCAGCCCCGCAGGCGAGTAGACAAGTATTGAGCAAAGCATATGACACCCGTCTTCCTCGACAACGGAAAAAAACGTCTTGTCCAAACAAGTGTTAGTGATTATTGACGCGTCCGAACCGTCCGGAGCAAGGCTGATCATATAATTGCGCTTCAAAGATACCTTGTGATCCTCGTAGCCTGTCAGCGCTTTGAACCGCTCCGCAAGATAGTTTAATGCCTTTTCGTGCTCCGCTGCAGCCGCGTCAATTGAAAAATCATATTCCGAGGGAAGCTCGATCCAGTCCTTTGGCAATTGCCCAAAGGTTATCAGCAGCGTGTAATCGGTGCTCAGCCGAAGTTCAATGTCTTTCGCTGTCGCAACAATACTGTACTCACTCCAAAGCCAACGGCGCAGCGAATCAAAGGTCGGATATTCCTCGGACGGCTCATAATTAGCGAGATCCTCTTCCTCTTCTTCCTTGATCCGGTCGTATCTGTCGTCTATCACAAGCTCTTTCTCGGAGATCCCGAGAGCCGCCGCCGCGTTCTTGATGTAATTCAGCATTTTTTCATGGTTCGGCTCGGTGGATTCGGACATATAAACGGGCATAGTTTCGAGCATCATACTCTCATTCCATAATGTGGGAACTCCTTTTGTGATCCACCCGTAACCGCTGCCGTTAACGCCCCACGGATGCGATGCATAGTCCGCTGTAGAGACCTTAGGCAGATCACTGTAAGGATCTTTGAACGGCTTATTCGCGTTCAGCCCGATAACCAGCGCCAGCGCCGCCGCAGCGCCGACAGCGCCGATACCCGTGAAAACATTCCTGATCGTTTTGCGCTTTTTTACCCGCGCAAATTCCTCAACGTATTCGTCACCGATATTTGCTATTGCGTTTGCTAAAAATTCTTTTCTCATACATCAACACCCCGTTCTTCCAAAAATTCCTTCAGTTTCACGCGCAGCCGCGCGAGCCGCGTTCTCACCGCGCCCTCGTTAAGACCCGCAGCCTCGGCAATATCCTTCGTTGAATCAATATACCAATACCGCCTTACAAATATCAAGCGGTTTGTCTTGTCGAGCGTGTCAAGATATTTCTCGACCAGCCTTTTGAGCTCGTCCGCGGCGAACTGCGATTCTACTGTCTCTTTTGATGAAACACATTCCGCAAGCTCGTCCAGACACACGGTATACGCGCCGCGCTTCTGCGATGAATTGTACCTGAACCTGTCAAGTGAGATATTCCGCGCTATTCTGCACACCAACGCCGTCAAGGAGCTTGGTCTTTGCGGCGGAATAGCGTTCCACACATCGAAATATGTATCGTTTACGCATTCCTCCGCGTCCTGTTTATCACGCAGAATATTTTCGGAGAGCTTTTTTATTATCACGCCATACTTTCGCGACAGCTCGGCAATTGCTTGTTCCGAGCGCTCGAAGAATAATTCAATTATCCTGCTGTCGTCCATTTGTTTATCACCCCCTCTGACTATATAGTCGAAGAATAAAACAAAATGTTACTCAAATTTTGAAATAAATCCAAAAAACGGCAAGCTCTAATGTTTGCCGCTATCAGCATAACAAAAAGCCCTTTGGTGATCCAAAGGGCTTTAAATCTTTTGATTATTCCGCAAACAACACTTCACTAAGCCAGATATTCGCCGTATCCAGCGCCTCGTAAAATCCGGTGAACTCGCCTTTTCTCGCTTTCTTCATACCTGCCGCGTCATTCATATTGGTCGGGATCATCTGCACCATTATCTTATTCGGCACGTCCTTGTCCGCGATCTTCTTTGTGTCCTTGATGGTCAGCAGCGTCGTAAACGCGTCCCCCGCGCTGCCGTAATAGATCTTGTCACCGCTGCGTATAAGCGGAAAACCCCTGTAAAAGAAAACCTTATTATCTGCCATTATCTTGTCCTCCTATATAAAATTTAATTATTAACCAATTCATTCACACTCTTCACAAGATCGTCGACATACACGGCATTGACCTTGAAAAGCGTGTTGCCGTTAAGCTCAACAACATACCGCCTGCCGTCAAACCTATAGTAGCAAAGCTCATCGGATACCCCGCCGTAAACCGCGGCATATTCGCTCCTGTAGTTGAACTTCACCCTCACCGCATGCTCACCCTCGGCGTTTTCGGTATACAGCTCATCCCCCACAGAGCCGATCAGCTTCTGATACAGCTTGCGGAATCCCGTTCCGTCAACGTGTTCGCCGCCGATCGAGAACGTCTTTTCCTCTCCGTTGATATCGAACCTGAACACCCCGTCCGGAGTTGTGATCTCCACATTCTCGCAGGAATAGATGTACGGAGATACAGGACGGTTTGAAACGCTGCCGGAGAGCGTAAACGTCGCCCAGCGGGCTTTGTTTCTCTGCAGTGAGAAGATTCCCGGAACGTCCTCCAGCTGTCTCGGTTATACACATCTCCGC
>JAIEDJ010000341.1 GCA_029068025.1 Oscillospiraceae bacterium
ATCGGCCCGCGGGCGGAGACCCTCGAAAAGAACCGCGTAAACCGCGGCGCTCCCGACATCGACACGGCGGAAGCGAAGATAATCACCGATGAAAACGGTATCTGTATTGACGTAAAGCAGCGCGAGCGCGGCGTTGCGGAGCGCATTATAGAGGAATTTATGCTGATGGCGAACAATGCCGCTGCGTCTCTTGCCATGAAGGAGAAGATCCCGTTCGTATACCGCGTTCACGAGCCGCCCGCGGCGGAAAAGCTTGTTACGCTGAACGAAACACTGACGGCGCTGGGGATCAACCCCGACGGGATAAGCGAACGCTCAACGGCGGCGGATCTCGCGAAGATCCTGCGCGACAACAAAGACAGCGACAAATACGTTGTAATAAACCGCATAGTTCTGCGCACTATGATGAAGGCGAAGTATTCGGACGAACCTCTCGGTCACTACGGACTTGTAATGCCCGAATACGCGCACTTCACCTCCCCCATCCGCAGATACGCCGATCTGTCGATCCACCGCATACTTACCGATTTTGTATACGCGTTGAGCACGGAGAAGATCACGAAGAAATACGCAAAGTTCGCGGCGGAAGCGTCCATGCAGGCAAGCAATACCGAGCTTGCGGCAGTCCATTGCGAACGCGAGTGCGAAACATTGTATATGGCGGAGTATATGAAGAATCACATCGGCGAAGAATATGACGGGATAATCTCGGGAGTATCGCCAAGCGGAGTATTTGTCGCATTGCCGAATACGGTCGAGGGAATGATCCCGGTATCGAGATTGCCTGTAGGAGAATACGAGGTTCAGCACACTGTTATACTGACAGGCGCGGCTAACGGAAAAGTGTTCACGGTAGGCGATAAGGTGAGAGTGAAATGTGTTTCGGTAAACGTGAACGGCGGATTCATTGATTTTGAGTTTGCGGAATAAAAAACGCGTTTTCACAGATAAACATAAATGGCTGCACAATCCTTGCGGTATCTTCTCCGCAAAGGCTGTACAGCCATATTTTATATATCAGTCACTTCAATGACCTTATCCTCCGCAAGGCTTGCCTGCACGTCAATCATCCTCTGATTATCGCTCCCCCGAAACGGCAGCGCCAGCGTCCTCCGCTCGAGTATAAACCTTCCGTCCACCAGAACGTCAAGTATCCCCAGCAGCTTCCCGACATATTCCTCCCGCTCTGCCTTGCGCACAAGCTCCCCATACGTCCAGCCGCTGTAACACATCAGATGATATCCGCGCTCCTTGAACCTCTTCCCAAGAGCATACAGCGCCTCCGCCTGGCAAAACGGCTCGCCGCCCGAGAACGTAACGCCCTTGATCAGCGGATCCTCTGTACATTCGTTGAACAGCTCGTCCGTATCAACGACCTTGCCGCCGTCAAAATCGTGCGTCTGAGGATTGTGACACCCAGGACAGTTATGCGGACATCCCTGCACAAACACAACATACCTTAGCCCCGGACCGTCCACGATAGACTCCGAGACCGTTCCCGAGATCCTGATATCCATATCAAACAGTCACTCCTTCATTCTAAAATAAGGTTTTCCCCGCCTATGGCGGGGAAAACCGTTATAGTAAAGCAGATCAGTCTTCCTCAACAAGCCGCTTGGGACGCTCTATGCGGTCCAGCATTATCTCGTCGTCACGGCGGTGACACATAGGACACTCATCGTCGATGATACCGGTGAAGCCGCAGCACGGATCGCGGTCTATCGGGTGATTTATCGCGCCGTAGCCGATCCCCTGATCCTTCATATAACGAACTATCTGCTCAAACGCTTCAAGATTTTTAAGCGGATCTCCGTCCAGCTCCACATAGCTGATGTGACCGCCGTTCGTCATAGCGTGATACGGAGCTTCCAACCGGATCTTCTTGAACGCGCTGATATTGTAGTACACAGGCACATGGAAGGAGTTGGTATAATAGTCCTTGTCCGTAATGCCCGGTATCTCACCGTAACGCTTCTTGTCAATTGATATGAACCGACCCGACAGTCCCTCGGCGGGCGTTGCCAGCAGACTGAAATTCAAGCCCGTCTTTTCGCATTGGATATCGACCTTCTCACGCATATGCGAGATGATCTGCAGCCCCAGCCGCTGCGCTTCCTCGCTTTCCCCGTGATGAACGCCTATAAGCGAGATAAGACACTCAGCCAGCCCGATAAATCCGACAGACAGCGTGCCGTGCTTTAAGATCTCGCCGATCTTGTCCCCCTCGGACAGCTTCTCGGAATCTATCCACACACCCTGCCCCATCAAAAACGGATAGTTCTTCACACACTTCTGCGACTGTATCTTAAAGCGCTGCAAAAGCTGAGCGAACACCATCTCTATCATATTGTCGAGCTTGTTGAAAAAGACCTCGAGGTTCTTCCCCGACTCGATTCCAAGGCGCGGAAGATTTATCGTTGTGAAGCTCAGATTTCCGCGTCCGGTAACGATCTCGCGGGATTTGTCATATGTGTTTCCGATAACGCGCGTGCGGCAGCCCATATACGCGATCTCGGTATTGTAGTCGCCCTCTTTGTAGAATTGCAGATTGAACGGCGCGTCGATAAAGCTGAAATTCGGGAACATACGCTTTGCGGACACCCTCATAGCCAGCTTGAACAGATCGTAGTTCGGCTCACCCTCGTTGTAGTTCACGCCTTCCTTGACCTTGAAGATGTGTATCGGGAAGATCGGCGTTTCGCCGTTTCCGAGACCGCTTTCCGTAGCGAGCATAACGTTCCGCGTTACCATGCGTCCCTCGGGAGAGGTATCGGTGCCGTAGTTTATGGACGAGAACGGATTCTGCGCGCCCGCTCTGGAGTTCATCGTATTGAGGTTGTGGATCAGCGCCTCCATAGCCTGATAGGTCGCGCGCTCGATCTCCGCCTCGGCGATCTTCTCCGCTTCGTCCTGAAGCGCGGTGAAGCGGTTGTCGAAATTCGGAGCAAGCATTTCCCATTCCTTTGATTTGTAGTCGTAATTATTGTTGAGCGCGGGAAACAGCCCATGCTCCTCCTCGATCTTTTCGGCAACGTCCTTCAGCGTTCCGAGGATCTCATTATAATCCATGTTCTCATAAGAATACAGAATTGCCTTAGCAAGATTCTGGATATACATACGCTTGAAGGTCTTTTTTACGCCCTCCGCCATTGCATAGTCGAAGTTCGGGATAGACTGACCGCCGTGCTGATCGTTCTGATTGGATTGTATCGCTATACAAGCAAGCGCGGCATAGCTCGCAATGTCGTTCGGCTCGCGCAGAAATCCGTGACCCGTGGAGAAACCGTCATGAAACAGCTTTAAAAGATCGATCTGGCAGCAGGTGGTGGTAAGCGTAAGAAAATCCAGATCGTGAATATGGATATCGCCGTTAATGTGAGCGGCGGAGTGATCATGATCAAGAACGTACATCTCGTTGAACTGCTTTGCGCCCTCACTGCCGTATTTGAGCATGGTACCCATAGCGGTATCGCCGTCGATATTGGCGTTCTCGCGCTTGATATCCGATTCCGCCGCCGATGTGAACGTCAGATCCTCATATATCTTCATCAGAGTGGAATCCATCTCGCGCACTCTGGTACGCTCCGCGCGGTAAAGGATATACGCCTTTGCGGTCTTGGTGTGCCCGTCCTCGATAAGAACGCGCTCCACCATATCCTGAACCTCCTCAACGGAGGGATTTCTTCCTATAATGGTTTCCGAGAGCAGCTGACAGACCTTATCCGCAAGAGCCATTGCCTCGGTGTAGTCCCGTCCCCCGACCGATTGTGCCGCCTTGTATATCGCCCCCGCGATCTTCTCAATATTAAACGGCACCTGTCTGCCGTCGCGCTTTTTTATCATAGTGATCATTGCCATAACATCTGTTGCTCCTTGCCTTTTACAATATCTTGTGTTTTTTCGGTGATTATTTCCATTATACAGTATTTTTTCCTGTTTGTCAATATGAAAATAAAATTTAATATAAAATAATTGTTGTGTTAGAATAGATGTGAGACAAAAAATAAAGAAAAAGACGATCCACTCTCCGCCGTTTGGCAGAAGAGAGATCGCCTTTAGAGCGTTAACGTGAACACGCTCCGGATCGAATTTTAAAATTAGGGCAGTTTTTCAAGTTTTGACGTAATATTCGATTGACGCGCCTTTTCAATATTTTCTGCCGCGTCAAAGCTTATTTCGGAATATTTTATTCCATCGGATGTTACCGTAGGCTCGACGATCTTTACGACAAGGACAATCGGTTTTTCCTCATCATAAATGTCGAAGAAATTTTTCGCGTAATACTTGACGTTCGCGTCATAAAAACAATACGCGCATTTATATTCTTTTGTAACGCCCCAGCTCGTCGTTTCGCCAATTCCGACATACGCGGAATTTAATCCCGCGATTTCGAGCTTATCCAGTCGTTGAGAACAACCCGCGTAGAGAGTGCCTATATTCAGCCCGGACGCAGCGGATACGACCTTGTTCAGATTGTTTCTGCCTTTGTCGCCGCCTTTCAGCGCGGCTGCCGTTTGTTCATTTACATAATCCTCGGCGATTTTTTCAAGCTGTTTT
>JAIEDJ010000342.1 GCA_029068025.1 Oscillospiraceae bacterium
TGAGGAACTATGGTATTTCTAACTCGAGTTATCTTAAGTGGAATAGGATGGCGATAAAGACATCCTCGACGGTCAGAAAGAGCTTGACGACGCTAAGAAAGAGCTCGATGACGCAAAAAAAGAGATAGAGGATGGTCAGAAGGAGCTTGACGACGCTAAAAAAGAACTCGACGACGCGAAGAAAGAGCTGGACGACGCGAAAAAAGAGATCGAGGACGGAGAAAAGCAGCTTGCTGACGGAAAAAAGACGCTTGATGATTCACTTATTGAGTTAGACGACGCACAAAATGAGATAGATTCCGGATGGGCGGAGATCAACAATGGTTGGAGCGAGATCAGCAGTGCAAGGGAAAGGTTGGCAGCCGCCGAGATCGAATATAACACACAATACAACCAGCTTATGCCGCAGCTTGAAGCATTGGAACAGGGTATCAACGCAATGCTTCAACTCGGAATGACAGAAAACGATCCTCAGGTCGCCGGATTGATAGCACAGCGTAACGCGATCAGAGCGGGTCTTGAAGCGGGGCGCAGAGAGATCGACAACGGCTATGCTCAAATCGAATACAATGAAAGCATACTCAGGGACAGCGAGGCTCAGCTTGACGACGCTCAAAGGCAGGTCGACGACGGCAGACAGCAGTATGAAGAAGGTCTGGCGGAATACAATGAAAAGCTCGCGGAATTTGAACAGGGCAAGCTGGATTATGCCGACGGTCTGAAAAAGTACGAGGACGGTCTTGCCGACTATCAGAAGGGGCTTGCGGAATTCGAGGACGGAGTTGCCAAGTACAATGATGGACTTGAGGAGTATGAGGACGGATATGCAAAGTATCTGGACGGCGTTGCAGAATTCGAGAAGGGACGCGCGGAATATGAGGACGGACTTGCCGAATTCAACGACGGAGAACAGAAGCTGATCGACGGCGAGCGCGAGTATGAAGACGGTCTGCAGACGTTCAACGAAAAGAAGGCGGAGTATGAGGACGGCATCCGCGAATACGAGCAAGGTCTTGTCGATATCGCAGACGCAAAGCAGAAATACGCCGACGGTTTGATCGAATACGAGGACGGTGTGGCGACGTTCAACCGCGAGATCGAGGACGCTGAAAAGGAGATCGCCGACGCGAAGGAGAAGATATCGGATGTAGGCAACGCGGAATGGTATATCATGGAGCGCGGCGACAATATCGGCTATGCGGAGTATGAGAGCAACGCCGAGAGGATCTACAAGATCTCGCTGGTGTTCCCGATATTCTTCCTGTTGGTGGCGGGACTTGTGTGCCTTACCACCATGTCGAGAATGGTAGAGGAGCAGCGCACGCAGATCGGTACGCTCAAGGCAATGGGTTATTCCAACGGCGCGGTAATGCGGCACTATATGGTATATGCCGTTACAGGCGCGCTGGTCGGCGGAGTAGTCGGCGCGTTCGGCGGCTGCTTGCTGTTCCCGAGCGTTATCGTGTACGCGTATTCGATGATGTACAACATTACGGATATACACTATCTGTTCGCGCCCGACAATATGATAATCTCCATAGGATCGATGGTTGCGGCGATCGCGCTGACAGTGGCGCTGAGCTGCGGCAAGGCGCTGAAGGAATCTCCCGCGTCGCTTATGCGTCCGAAGGCTCCGAAGGCGGGAAAGCGCGTGCTTATCGAACGTATCCCGTTTATCTGGAACAATATGAATTTTTTCGGAAAGGTAACGGGACGCAATATCTTCCGCTATAAGCGAAGAATGTTTATGACGATAGTCGGAATAGCGGGTTGTACGGCGCTGTCGCTGACGGGGCTGGGACTTAAGGATTCCATTTCTGATATTATTGACCTCCAATATGATGATATATACAAATACAGCGGATATCTGGCGTATGACGAGGACGCAAAGCTCTCCGAGGTGGAGAGTATCCGCAGCACTTTGCGCGAATACGAACCGGAAACAAAGCTCACCAACGCGCTTATAAAGCAATACACCGTTGAGTTTTCGGGAACGAGCGTGCAGTGCTATGTGACCTGTGCGCAGGACACGGAGACGTTTGAACAGTTTGTGGATCTTCACGAGCGCAAGTCGCGCGAAAAGCTGACGCTTAAGGACGGCGCGGTCATCACCGAAAAAGCGGCTACGCTGTTGGGCGCAAAGGAAGGCGACAGCATAAATATCCAAGTGTCGGACGGCGTGACAAGACTTGTGACGATCGCGGGTATTACCGAGCAGTACACAAGCCACTATCTGTATATGTCGGAGGACGTTTACAGCGGAATTTTCGGAAGCGCTCCAAGATACAACATGATCTATTTCGATAACGGTATATCGCGCGACAAGGCGGATCAGGACGAGTTCAGCGAGCATATGCTGAAAAATTCCAACGTTCTGGCGCTTATCATGAACGCTTCCTCGCTGTCGTCTATCCACGAAACGCTGCAGATCATGGATCTGGTAACGATAGTTCTTATCGTTTCGGCAGCGGCACTGGCGTTTGTGGTTCTGTATAACCTTACCAACGTCAACATAACCGAGCGTATCCGCGAGATCGCGACGCTCAAGGTTCTTGGCTTCTACGATATGGAGGTATCCAACTACATATTCCGCGAAAACATTATTCTTTCGTTTATGGGAGGAGCTGTCGGTCTGGGTCTGGGCTATGCGCTGTGTATGTACGTTATCACCACAGCCGAGATCGACGAGGTCATGTTCGGAAGAAGTATTCACTGGCCGTCATATCTGTGGGCGTTTCTGATCACTGTGGCGTTTACAATGATCGTCAACGTTATTATGACGAGAGTGCTTAAAAAGGTGAGCATGGTCGAGTCGCTGAAATCGGTTGAATAAAAGAAAATGCCCGGCGGTTTGCCGGGCGTTTCGTTCTGTAAAAAAGTCCTGCGTAAACAGGACTTTTTTGTATGTGTAAAGAAATAATTATCTCTTGGAGAACTGCGGTGCACGACGTGCAGCCTTGAGACCGTACTTCTTTCTTTCCTTCATTCTCGGGTCACGAGTGAGGAAGCCCGCCTTCTTGAGAACGGGGCGAAGCTCGTCGGAGTACTGGAGCAGCGCTCTGGACAGACCGTGACGGATAGCGCCTGCCTGACCGGTAACACCGCCGCCCGCAACGTTGCAGATAATGTCAAACTTATCTACAAGATCGGTGAGGGTGAGCGGCTGACGAACGATCAGCTTGAGCGTATCGACTCCGAAATACTCGTCGATGCTGCGGTTGTTGATGGTGATATTGCCGCTGCCGGGATAAACTCTGACGCGGGCTACAGAGTGCTTTCTTCTGCCCGTGCCGTAATAGTAAGGTTTCGATTCGTACATAAAAAAGCTCCTCCTTAAAATTTGTATTCAACGGGCTTCTGAGCCGCGTTCTTGTGCTCTGCACCCGCATAGCAGCGGAGTCTGGTCAGAGCCTTTCTTCCGAGCGTGGTGTTCGGGAGCATACCGTTTACGGCGATGGTCATAGCCTTGCCGGGGTTCTCCTTCATCAGCTTGTCATAACCGATCTCCTTGAGATGACCAATCCAGCCGGTGTGCCATCTGTAGACCTTGTTCTCCAGCTTCTTTCCTGTGAGAACCGCCTTGGAGCAGTTGATGATAATAACATGATCGCCGCAGTCGCAGTGAGGTGCGAAGGTCGGCTTATGCTTGCCGCGGAGAATAGTCGCCGCCGCAGCCGCAACACGTCCGAGAGGCTTCTCGGCAGCGTCGAGAATATACCATGTGCGCTCTACTGTCTCAGCCTTAGGCATATAAGTTGACATT
>JAIEDJ010000343.1 GCA_029068025.1 Oscillospiraceae bacterium
TTATCAGGCTTTGCACCAATTCCCATTCTTCGGGTTCAATTATCGGTTCGTGCATACCGTCAACAATTATTATCTCATCTTTGGAGCAGCTGCGGCGCTTTTTGCTTCTGAACGCTAATTTTACACTCTTGTTGCCGATGACACTGCCCTTGTATGTGGGATTTCTCAAAATGGTACGCACGGTTCCCGGATGCTAAAGATATTCATCGCCGTTTCCGACATACTTGCGGAATTCCACGTGATTGTCACCCGCAACAGCACCCGGACGGCGGATTTTTTCCTCGGATAATATCGCAGTAATGCGTTTTAGACTCAATCCGTCCTTTGCCATTTGAAATATGCGCCGAACTATAAGCGCGTATTTTTCATTGAAAATCAAATATTTTTTATCGGCGGAGTCTTTTTTATAACTGTAAGACACAATATTTCCGATGAATTTCCCTTGCCGGCGCATCCGCTGAGGTAAAGCATAGTGCCCGCGAGCAGCGCTGCTAACAATTATCTCATAAGCTCACGCTCCTAAATGATAACTGTCTAAGGAAGCTCTGATTTAATCGCTGTTTTCCTCGCCGGAGGACGGAAAACAGCATAAAATAAAGCTCTAAAATTTATTAAAATGATTAAATCAGTGTTTCCCTAGATCTCAAGATTGTCAAGCCTGCTCTCGCTGAAATTCTCGTGCTTGTAATTCATCAGCAGCGCGCGAACCTCAACGTTTTGGCTCCGAGTAAGCGACGCCTCGATAACGCCGTCGATATCGTCCCTCGAGATCATTTTTTCCGACAGCAGCGACTCGATATTTTCGACGTCGCCAAGCTCGACCAGCGCCGACATGACCGCCGATATATTTTCGTTTATATATTCACGATAAAATTTATTCTTGGGGTATGTATGCATCATAAACACTGCAATCGAGCTTCTGTCATTATCCGACAGCCTTTTGAAATTCGCCATCGACCTCTCGGCGGTAAATTCAAGGATCGCACCCAAACCGCTGAACCCGCCCGAGCTGCGATAAAACGAACCCCTGAGCCCACCGTTGCGCAAAACTATCTCACGAAGCCCGCTGCATGCAAAAAAAGCGTCATCGCGGATCCTCATAACGCTTTCGGGAATTGTTACCGAGACAAGCCCCGAACAGCGGATAAACGCGCGCCAATCTATCCTCGTCACGCCCTCGGGGAACGTCACCGAGGTGAGTCCCTTGCAGCCCTCGAACGCGCTCTCGCCGATTACCGCGACCCCCTTATGGATCGGCGCCGAGCTTAATCCCGAACAGCCATAGAACGCGGCTTTGTCTATGATCCTCACGCTGTCCGGAACGATTACAGACGTTAATTTTTCGCAGCCGTAAAACATACACTCGCCAATGACCTCCGTACCCTCGGGAACAACCGCTGAGGTAAGGCTACTGCAATTTTCAAACGCCGCCTTCCCGATACTCGTCACGCTCTTGGGAATATTGACCGATCTCAGCTGCCGGCAATTCACGAAGGCGAGCTCGCCTATTCCGTCCACGCCCTCGGGGATAGTCACCGAGGTAAGCCCCGCGCAGCCCTTGAATGCTTTATCCCCGATCCGCTTTACCCGTTCCGGGATAACTATGTCCCCGCCTGCGCCGACATACTGCGCCAGAACGCCTTCCTCTACAATAAAATCGAAATTACTCATTTTTCACGCTCAACAATTCAAAAGGATTTTCGTTGATTTTATTATAACATATAAGATTTTCGGACTTATAGGTGATGTTGTCGCTCGTCCGATCCGCGTCAACATTCTGTTGATAAATTTCAAACGCAGCTGTTGATTTAAGCTGCTACGCTTGTGTATACTTACAAAATCACTCTCTCGAAAACGGCTTATCCGTAAGCATTTTCAGCAGTGGGATCAATATTCCGCCAAGCGCGTTTCCGATGATTACCAAAGGCAGATAAACTCCCGCATTTACGATCTCCCCTGTCAGAAACAGATAGAACATATCCGCGATACAGTGATTGAACCCGCAGAGAATGAACACCATAACGCACATCATAGTGCCAATGACCTTTTCAATGTGACCGCCCTCGCCGCGTGATATTCTCGCGTTGTCGACCGCCATAAACATCAGCATTCCGCAGAATATTGCAAGAATAAACGCGCTCAGCGGCGAATCCGCGAGCTTTGTGTTCACACTGCCCAGCGCCTTTTCGGATATCACCGCGCCTATCCGTGTTTGGTTGAACAAAAACGCGTCAATAAACGTTCCGAAGGCGTTTCCAAGCAGCGTGAACAGACATTCCCACAAATAAACGGGACGGCGTAGCGGGATATATCCCACCTTCCCCGTAAACAGCCCGAATCCGAACTGTATTATCGCAAACAGCCCCAGCGAAAAAAGCAGCGAGCCGATATATTTATTATCACAGGACAGGCTCACACAGCCGCCTATGCCGATCAGCATTCCTCCGATGGTTCCATTGACAAACTGAGAAACGATCATCTTGAATTTATCGTTCATTACATCATTCCTTTATGTAACGGGCGGGATCCATAGCGCGGATCCCGCCCGGTGTTGTTGCTTTAGTGCATCTTAAGTTCTCGCGCAGCCATCAACCGAAAGGATAACTCCGGTTATATAAGAAGCCAGCGGACTTGCGAGGAACAGGAACGCGTTTGCGATATCCTGCGGAGTTCCGATCCTGCCGAGCGGGATAGTCGAGGTGATATACTGTCTTGTCTGCTCGGGAAGCGCCGCTACCATATCCGTATCGGTAACGCCCGGAGCGACCGCGTTTACGCGGATCTGATCCTTTGCCAGCTCACGCGCCAAAGATTTTGTCATACCGTTTACGGCAAACTTGGAGGTAGGATAACCAACGCCCGCAGGCTGACCGTAAATGGAGACCATCGATGAGGTATTGAGGATAACTCCTCCCCCGTTCTCCTTCATGATGGGAGCCACCGCGCGCGAGGTATAGAAACAAGCGTTCACATTGAGCTGAAGAATCTTGTCGAAGTCCTTCGGATCGTAGTTATACAACGGATCAGAAGCGCTGATGCCGGCGTTGTTCACAAGAATGTCGATCTTTCCGTATTTAGCCTTGATATCGGAAAGCGCTTTTTCAATATCGGAATAGCTTGTAAGATCGGGAGAAATACCCTCTACCTCATAAGCGGCGTTCTCCGCCTTGAGCTGATCAACTGCCTTCTGAGCGGTCTCGGGTCTGGATCCGCAAAGGATCACCTTTGCCTTGTTCTCAAGAAACGTCTTTACAATAGCGTAGCCGATACCTCTTGTGCCGCCGGTAACAACAGCGACCATATCCTTCAAAAGTTCCATAACAGTATACCTCCTTATTAAAAAATTTCAAAATTCTCAATTGGCGGCACGTTCCGCTCCAAATGCAGCGCCGGCTTCTATCACTATTTGTGTTTTTGTGTAAAGGCTAATCCTTATCCGGTACGTTGTTCTTTGCAACGCTGCATTTTCCGCTGCACTTAGCCGTCAATTGAGAACCGGTCGAAAAAATTTTTATGTTGTTTGTTAAAATTTTTTCGACCTTTTTGAAATTCACTGCTAAATTAATTTTTGATCTGAATCAAAGATCAAAATTATTATCTCTTTATATCGTAGTTCATATTCATCAGGTTGCGAATGCTCTGCACATCGTCGGTGATATTGCCGTCGCCGTGAATGGTGTGCTTGATAACGCTCGACGCAACCGCAAAATTGATCATATCGATCGGCTTGAAATTGTTCATCATTGCGTAGATAAGTCCGCTTGCGAACGCGTCGCCGCCGCCTACGCGGTCAAGAATGTTGAACGTGAACAAACGGCTCTCGAAGGTGTGGTCGTCATACCACATAAACGCCTTAAGGCTGTTCTCACTGCCGCTGTGGGCGTAGCGGACATGACGTGCGATACATTTGAGATTCGGATACTTCTCAACAAAATGAGCAAACACCTCATCCTGCTGCTCATAGCTCGGCTGCAGCGGTATACCGTCCTTCCAGTCACCCTTTGAGTGATCGTCGTCGTCCTTCCATAGGTGATCCGGCTCGATACCGAAAAGCACGTCAACATACGGCAGACACTCCGTACAGTAATTCCGCGCGTCCTCCCAGCTCCAAAGCTGGCTGCGGAAGTTGCCGTCGAAACTTACCAATAAGTTCTTCTCTTTTGCTATTTTAAGGCAGTTCATGATGAATCTGCGGCAGTTGTCTCCGAGAGCGGGAGTAATTCCGCTGAGGTGCAGCCAGTCAAACCCGTCAAGCAGCGAATCAATATCATAATTGTCGAAATTATACTCGGTGATAGCGCTGTGCATACGGTCATACGTTACCTTGCTGGGACGAATCCCGTAGCCTGTTTCGAGATAATATGTTCCCAAGCGGTGAGTGGGCGTTTCCTCAGCAGTGGTGAGGATCATAGGAGTACAATGTACGTCGTTGGAGCGAAGCATACGAACGGCGCTCTTGCCCAAGCTGTTGTTGGGTACTACGCTGAAAAACGTGCTGTCTACTCCAAGATTAGCGAGCGCGAGCGCGATGTTTGCCTCACTTCCGCCATAGCTTGCTTCAAACGCGGAAGCCATACGGATCTTCTCGTAGTTCGGCGGAGTAAGCCTCAGCATTATCTCGCCTATCGTAATAAATTTCTTGCCGGATCCGTCATTCGGCAGCAGCGGATTGTGATGTTCCATAACAGCCTCCATTATCCTGCGGATATCTCAGCAAATTATGTTCTTTATTAAATAACATTATACAACATATTGAAACCAAAGTGATGAAGATACCGTATAAAATTATGCAAAGACAGTTAAAATGAAAATTTAAATAATTTTTTAAAAAACTATTGACAAAGGTAGAACAGCG
>JAIEDJ010000344.1 GCA_029068025.1 Oscillospiraceae bacterium
CGGATATTCGCGCAAAGATCGGTGTGCTTATCGAAGCTCCGGGCTGCTTTCAGAATTACAGCGTGTGGAATAATATGATGCTCCAAGCGGCGAATTTAGGTATTAAAAATCCCGAACAAGAAGTTGTGAAAGCGCTTAAAACCGTGAGAATGGAGGGCGCAGCTTCCAACAAATACAAGAACTGTTCGCTCGGTATGAAACAGCGCGTCGGAATAGCTATGGCGCTGCTCGGAAACCCTGCTCTGCTGGTTCTGGACGAGCCTATCAACGGTCTCGACGCGGACGGAATGAGAATAATGCGCGATGTTCTTCTGGACGTTACAAAAAATCATGGCTGCACGGTAGTCATTTCATCACATATCCTTGGTGAGCTTGAAAAGATCGCTACGCATTACGGAATAGTGCGCGGCGGCAAGATGATCAGGGAAATGACCGCTGCGGAACTTGACGCGGATTGCCGAACTTACGTTGCGCTTCAAACAAAGGAAATGAGCAAGGCAAAAGCGCTGCTGTCCTGCAAGTATTCCCGGGTTGATGAGGAAAACGAATATATCCGGGTTTTCGACGCGGCGAAACCCGAGGATATAGTTACTCATCTGTACGAAAACGGAATTTTGGTAAGCGAAATAAAGACCGCAAAGATCGGTCTTGAAGAATATTACATTGACCTGATGAACGGAAAGGAGCGCGGATAAAATGGACGCAAGATTTGAACGCAACACATTCGGGAAAAGGCTTAAAAGTATGCTTAAGGTTGATTTCAGAAGAATGTTTACCATGCGGTTATTCTACATAATTGCCGGAAGCTGTCTTGTCGCTCCGATTTTGATTCTCGTTATGACAACGATGTTCGGCGGAGCAGACCCCGAGACCGGCGAAACAGCGGAGCCGATGTTCACCAATGTATGGCAAATTGTTTCATCTATAAGCGGCGGTGAGGCTTCAACAGAAGCAGCGGCGGACGCAGCGGCAATGTCAATGGACATTACGATGATGTGCAATATGAATATGCTGTATTTCGCGATCGCGGTGCTTGTTTGCTTATTTGTTTCGGAGGATTTCAAGAGCGGTTACTCGAAAAATCTGTTTACGGTTCGAGCAAAGAAAAGCGATTATGTGATCTCCAAAACAGCCGTTTGCTTTGTTGGTAGCGCAATAATGATCTTGGTATTTTTTATCGGGTCAATGCTCGGCGGCGCGATCGCGGGGCTGCCCTTTGATACTGGGATCGCGGGAGTGGGCGGAGTCGTTATGTGTATGATCTCAAAGATACTTCTGACTGCGGTATTCGTTCCGATATACCTTGTATTTAGCGTTGCGGCGAAGTCAAGAACATGGCTTTCGATGATGATCTCGTTCGGCGCTGGTATGCTGCTGTTTATGATGATCCCGATGATGACTCCGCTGAACGCAAATATTATGAACGTGATCTTGTGTCTTGCCGGAGGTTTGGTATTCAGCGCGGGGCTGGGAGCAGTCAGTGGATTGATTTTGAAAAAGACAAGTTTGGTATAAGCAGAAACATATATAATATAGTACGGTTTACCCCCGTTAGGCTCTCGGCTTAGCGGGGGAATAATTTTTGACGGCGTATTAATTTAGAGTGAAGGTACCCAAATTAAAATGCTTTACTCGTACAAAAGCTTTTAATTGCTTTCATCATCGTCATCATGAACGGCGAAAATATCAACTATATCCAAGAGCGCGTCCGCCATCTCCAAATCTGACACTCCCATTTGTGCTTTCATAGCCGCCATAGCGTCCTCAATACTGTCGACCTTGACCTCGCCGGATTTTATTTTATCAAGCACCGTCAGAATATCTCCCGTCATTTCATTTATGGAATTTTTCTTTTGAGGAATTCTATCTCCGACACTCACCTTGTAAAGCTCGTACATATCGCGGAGAATTTGGTTAAACCTCTCGGAAATTCTAAAGCGGAGAAAGTCGTCCTCGTTCACGACCGTTTCATTCAGATAATTCATAGCGTTGTCAAAGTCATCGGGTTTGGGTTTGTTGTCGGAATAATAATTCTCGATCCCGCGTTGTGCTATCGTCAGCATATTGTTGACCGTTCCTATGTGCGGTGCGGCAAGCTGTCGAACATAAACGTCTATCGAATTTATAAGGTTGGAGAATTCCTTGTGTTCGATCAGATCACTGATAAGATGATCGTTTTGCTTGCCGCTCATCAAAACTTCAATAGCCTTGTCGCTAAGATGAAGCTGCTTAAGCTCAATATTTTTTGTAATGCGGCTCTCGGTGAACCCCAACAGATAGTCTGTCGGAACTTCATAGAATTTTGCAAGTGCTATGATCCGGCTGTAACCCGTGTCGCGGTCGTTGTCGTTCTCCAAACCATTGTATACCGCCAGTCTCATATAAACATCTCCGAG
>JAIEDJ010000345.1 GCA_029068025.1 Oscillospiraceae bacterium
GGGTTGAATATCCGCGTTGCTCATCAGATGATCGGCTGCTCCGACGAGATATTTGAACATTTCTTCTCTAAGGGACCTTGTTCGCTGCTTATCGCGGGGAAACCGCTGAGCGGTAAGACCACAGTTCTGCGCGATCTCGCGAGACGGCTCGGAGAGCGATACCGTGTTACGGTAATTGACACCCGCAACGAGATCTCCGCGTCGGTTCACGGGCTGCCGACGTTGAACGTGGGACTAAATACGGATGTGCTGTGCGGCTGCGGGAAGTCCGAGGGGATCACGATGGCGCTGCGCTCTATGAGCCCGGAGGTGATCATCTGTGATGAGATCGCACACGATGAAGCGGCGGTGGAGCAGGCGCTGTTCTGCGGCGTTAGAGTGATCGCGGCGGCTCACGCGGGAAGTCTGGCTGAGCTGGACAGGCGGTTCGGGGACGGTATTCCGAAAATGTTTGACGCGGCTGCGGTTATCGGAGAGCGCGGAAGGCTGATCGAGGAACGCGGGGTGATGTTATGAGGTGGGCGGCTGCAATAGCGGCGTTTTTGCTTTGCGCTCTGGAGGGACGGCGGCGGAGCATGGCGCTGAAAAGCCGTGTTACGCTGCTTTCGGAGCTGGTCGTTATGCTGAATAATTTCTCCATAGAGATACGATGCCGCGCGCTGACTTTGGACGAGCTGTTGAGCGAAGAGGACGGACGGTTCGCAAGGCTGGTCGTACAAAAAAGCTCAGATCATTCCAATATCAGATCGGCATGGGACGCCGCCTGCGCGGAGCTGCCTAAAAGCCGTGAGAGAATTCTGTTGTCCGATCTTGGACGTTCCTTCGGAAAATCGGACAAGTCCGGTCAGCTAAGGCTGCTGGAGATGTACGGTGTTCAGCTCTCACAGCTTAAGGACGAGGCGGAGAGCTGCTATCGGAAAAAGGGCGAGGCGCTGTCCAGGGTCGGTATGCTGTGCGGTGCGGCGGCGGCAATTCTGATTCTTTGAGAGGAAAACAAATGGAACTTGACTTGATCTTTAGGATCGCCGCGGTCGGGATCATCGTGGCGATATTGAATCTTATACTTAAGAAAACCGATCATGACGAGCAGGCAGTAATGCTGAACGTCGCGGGACTGATAATAGTTCTGATGATGATAATTCCCGCGCTGGAGGAGCTTTTCACGACGATCAAGAACGTTTTCGGACTGTGGTAGAAGAATGGATATTGTAAAAATATGCGGCTTCGGGATACTGGCTGTCGTTTTGTGCGTCGTAGTAAAGCGGCTTAAGCCCGAAAGCGCGTTTGGGATATCCCTTGCCGCGGGGATCGTGATCATTGCGGCGGCGGTAAGCGCTCTGGCTCCTTCCGTATCGGCTGTAACGGAGCTTGCGGGAGCGGCGGGAATTGACGGCGAGCTTACAAGGATACTGTTTAAGGCGCTGGCGATATGCTACATAGTGACGCTGAGCGCCGACTGTGCGCGCGACGCGGGGGAAACGGCTCTGGGCGCTAAGCTGGAGCTTGCCGGACGAGCTGCTATAGCGGCGGTTTCGCTGCCTGCCTTTACCAATCTCGCCGCGCTGGTAACGGGACTTATCAACGGAAGCTGATACTTATCCCACTTAGAGTTTCCTATAAAAATACAGGTAACTGTGCGGAAATTGGTGCACTTATCTCAATAATCTAAAGTGGGATCAGTATAATCTTATTCTGACAGGCTGTGATGCTGCTCCGTTTGATCGGAAAGTCCGAAATAAGATCGGTATGAGGAAAGAAAATGAAAAGGATATTGATCATTTTTTTCGCGGCGCTTGCGATGGCGTTTTTATGCGGAAAGACCGCGCTTGCGGAATCGGTTGATTACGGCGCGGACAGGATCGCCGAGGCACTTCCCGAACAGGCGCGGGAGATACTGGACGATGCGGAGATATCTCCCGATAATTCCGGAGCGATGGGGATTACCTTCGGAGGAGTGCTGGCGGAGGTGTTTAACTGGGTGAAGCACAAGGCGAGTGCGCCGCTCGGGCTGTTCTGCTCGCTGTGCGGCGTGATACTGCTGTGTGTGATCGCTCAGAGCCTTTCAGAGACGGGACAGCTTAAGGGAGTGTTTTCCGTCGTGGGGGTGCTGTGCGGAGCGGGGATCTCGGCGGCGGCGGTCAGCGGCGTACTCAATGAGACGCTTGGCGTGCTGAGCTCGGCGGCGGATTTTATGATGGTCTTTATTCCCGCGTTTACGGGTCTGGCGGCGGTGCTAGGACACGTTTCAACGGCAGCGGCGGTAAACTCGGTCGTGCTGGCGGCAACACAGCTTTTTTCGCAGCTGGCGGTGAATTTCCTCGCGCCGCTGTGCGGAACAATTCTCGGAGTATCGGCGGCGGGGGCGGCGGATCCGCAGATGAAGCTGGAGAAGCTCGGCGAGATCATCAAGAAGTTCGTGATCTGGGGGCTTACGCTGATCATGACCGTGTTTATGAGCGTGCTGTCCGCTCAGACGCTTGTGGCGGCTTCCGCCGACAACGCAGCTATCAAGGCTGCGAAGTTTGTCGTGTCTCAGGGAGTACCTTTTATCGGCAGTACTATCTCGGACTCGGTGAATATGTTCAGCGGCGGGATCATGGCGATGAAGGGGAGCGTCGGAACATATGGTATGATCGCCGCGGCGGTGATAATCATTCCTACACTGATCGGGCTTACGTGCTACAGGCTGGCGCTTTACTGTGCGCAGACGGTCGCCGAGCTGTTCGGATTGAAGGAGCTTGCGGCGCTGTTCAAAAGCTGCTGCTCGGTGATGACGATCATACTCGCGGTGACGGTATGCTTTTTGCTGCTGAATACGCTGGCGGTGTTTCTGATGTTGGCGATAACCAATATAACATAGGAACACCTCTTGTATGTTGATCTGGGCTGTTTTTATAATGTTGACAAGGAGCTGTTGATCTAAAAGAAATTTTCGGAACCGGGCGGACTGCGTCCGCCCTAGCAGCGCCACCCCGCACGCCGCGAGCGTTTTGCGCGTAGCGCATAATGCGTGCGCGGCATGCGGCGCGGCTTCTTTCCGAAAATTTCTCGCTGCAACAACGCGGTGTTGATCTTAGCGCAAGCGCCAAGATCAATATTATAAACACGCAGTATGGGCTCTTACGCTAAGAACAACATTATAAAGGTGCAGGAGAAATTTCAAAAAGCAGTCCCGCTCGGCGGAGCGGAGCGCGAAGCGCAGAGCGTTTTTGAAATTTCTTTTAAATAAGGAGTTGGAAATGCAGTTTTTGTCTACTGTTTGTGTTGCGGCTATCTGTATGGCGATCTTTAGAATGCTGATCCCCGAAAATAAATTCCAGAAGCAGATCTCGGTTCTTGTTGCGTGTGTGTTTCTGCTGACGGGGATCACTGCGGTAAGCGGCGCGGAGATAGATCTTGATGAGGATAGCTTCGAGTTGGGGATCAACACGGATTATATCAGCTTTTCGGGTGAGGTCAACGAGCAGCTTAAAAAGAAGATCTGTGACGACATGAGGGATAAGATCAGAAATTTGCTGAACGAAAACGAAATTTATCCGGAAGAAATTCATATTATCGTTAATATTTCGGGTTTGTACAGCATAGATATTACTCAGGTGGAGCTAGTCTTTCGCGCGGAGGAACAAGACGCGGCAACAGCGGCGGCAGAGCTTCTTTCGCGCGAGCTTTCCGAAGATGTCAAAATCAAGATAATCGTGAAATGAGGGATGTGCAATGGTTATTCCCGAGCGGCTGAAGGAGTTTGCGGCAAGCGATAAGGGGCGCAAAATAATGATAGCGGCGGCGCTTGCGGTAATGCTCTTGCTGCTGTTGAGTTCATTGTCCTGCGGGAGGAAAAGAAATTCGGAGATCAGTGTACAGGCGGCGCATAACGAGGATATCTCGGCAATGGAGAAGGATCTTGAGCGTCGGCTGGAGCGGCTTCTTTCCGAGATCGAGGGCGTCGGAAGCGTCAGCGTGATGGTGACGGTCGACACATCGTCAAGGCTCATTTACGACCGCAACGTAAAAACGGAGGGTTCACAGCAGAGCAGCTCCGACAATTTTTCCGAGAGCTTTGAAAAACAAACGGAGGTGGTGCTTGCGGGAAGCTCCAAGGATCCGTTGCAGATCGGAACGGTTCAGCCTCAGGTGAGAGGTGCGGCTGTGGTCTGCTCGGGCGCGTCCGATCCGGTTATTCGGGAGCGTGTGGCAAATACAGTTGCAAAGGCGCTTAATATCGGCATATCGCGGGTCTATGTAACCTGCTGAATTTATTTAAAGAGAGGGTTTTAACTATGAAAAGACTTAATTTGATCATCGGCAAGAAGCAGCTTGTTATCGCGTCGCTTACTGTACTGCTGGGCGCGGCGGTGGCGGTGAATTTTGCGGTATCGGGCGGAAAGAAGAACACCGTTCAGCCGAGTACTCCCGTGGGCGGCACGGCAAATTACGGGGATACGGCTTATGTATCCAATAAGGCGACGGGAAGCGACGCTTATTTTGCTCAGGCGCGGCTGGATAAGCAGCAGAGCCGCGACGAGGCGGCGCAGGTGCTTGCAGCTATGTACAACGGCGGCGATATGACACCCGACGAGCTTACCGCGGTGTCGGCGAACGCGCAGAATCTGAGCGCTATCATTGAGAGCGAGGGCAGGATCGAAACGCTGCTTAAGGCGCAGGGCTTTGCGGACGCGCTGTGCTATCTCAGTGACAACGGCGCGAATATTATCGTTAAGACCGAGGGTCTTGACGCGGTAGGCGCGGCAAGGATCAAGTCTACGCTGCTGTCAGAGGTGGATGTGGCGAGCGATAATATTACGATAGTGGAGGTAAAATAATAATTTAGCAGGCTCTTATAAAGTTAAAAACCGGGATTCCAAAGGGTGACTCCCCCGCAGGGGAGTCACCCTTTGGAATCCCACAGCTTGTTTCCTCCCTCTCGGGGAGAGGGGAGAGGATTGCGGGGCTCCGCCCCGTGCCCCGCCAAAGGGCTGCGCCCTTTGGAATACTGATTGCGCTTCGCGCGGATTGATCATTGTTCCAGCAGCTTTATCAATTTTGGCAGTGCCTGTTCAAAGTTCACGCCGTAAAATCTCCGTTCGGAATCGTTAGCCGTCGCCGCTACCGATTCGGCAGTGAACCGCGCCGCTGTTTCCAGCGCTCTCCTGAATCCCTTATCGCGCACCATTGCCGCAAGCATTGCCGACGCGAATATATCCCCTGTTCCCATACACTCGAGATCCTGTTTCACGGAGAATTCCTCGTAAAAATCATTACCGTCATAGGCAATAAATCCGATATCGTTTCCGCGCGGGATCCCGGTGATCACCGCCGCGCTTGTACCGAGTGCGTGCAGCTTTTTCAGCATTTCGCGGATAGCATCGGCGCTCGGGGTATCGTGATAGTCCTCTTCAAGCAGAAGTGCCGCTTCCGTAAGATTCGGAGTTATCACATCCGCGTCCGCGCACAGCCGCCGCATACGCTCGGCGTAGTCGTCGGTTATCTGCGAATAGAGCCGTCCGCCGTCGCCCATGACCGGATCTATGAAAACGGGCGCGCCTTCACGGCGGAATTCCCCGATAAATCCTTCAATGAAATCCATCTGAGAAACGTTCGCGACATATCCCGTATAGATCGCGTCAAATGTTATACCAAGCGAATTTATACAATTGGATATCTTAGCGAGATCCTCGGTCAGGTCGCGCTTGTAAAATTTCGGAAAGCCCGTGTGGTTGGACAGCACGGCTGTCGGGATACCGCAGCATTCAATACCCGCCGCCGAGATGATCGGCAGCGCGACTGTCAGGCTGCACCTTCCGACGCATGAGAGATCCTGGATAGTGGCGATTCTTTTCATATTTCCTCTTATCTAAAAGAAATTTCAAAACCGTGCGGCGCTTCGCGCCGCCCTAGCCCCACCCCCCCGCGCCGCACCCAGGGGGGTTAGGCCCGGC
>JAIEDJ010000346.1 GCA_029068025.1 Oscillospiraceae bacterium
GGAAGTGGTATATTGGTTCTTCCAACGGCGGATTCATTCTCGATTACAACAATGAACTTATTCCCGCCGATCCGTCATTGATAAACGGCGATTATTACAATGTTGCCTGGGAGGACGTTCAGCCTCAGATCGGTGTGTTCACCTTTAACGAGGGCGAGCTT
Source organism: Oscillospiraceae bacterium (assembly GCA_029068025.1). Taxonomy (GTDB): domain Bacteria; phylum Bacillota; class Clostridia; order Oscillospirales; family Ruminococcaceae; genus CAG-115. Next base: position 162 of record JAIEDJ010000346.1, read on the forward strand.
TCCACGGCTGATAATTTCCGTTATAACGTTGCTGCGGCTGCGGCTCCCGGTGTAACGGCGGCTTCCGAGGGTGAAGCGCTCTCTTCGGTCACATTCAGTGACCACGAGGCGATGTTTGCCGTAGAGGATGGAAACGGCATAAGATATACGCATAATGTGCATTTTGATGTGAAGCTGGATCCGACAGTTGATCTGGACGGCGACGGCATTGAGGACGGCGCTTGGTATTTATCTACCGTACAGGGTGAATATGTTCTCGACCAGAACGGTCAACGGATCTTTATTTCAGAGGCTATTGACAGCACGAATGTTGATTACAGCGCGCTTAACGCTATGGTCGGGGTGTTCGAGTTCTCGAATCCTTACGGACTGGAGGCGGGCGGCACAAATCGTTATGTTCAGACCGACCGCAGCGGACCGGCAATGGCCAATCCCAATGCTACCAAGCTCCAAGGCTCGCTGGTCGTTTCAAATGTTGACCTCGCCACTCAGATGGTAAAGCTGATCGAAACGCAGAGAGCATATCAGATAAGCTCCAGAGTTGTCACTACATCCGACGAGCTTGCGCGTATCGCGAACAATCTGCGGTAAAAAGGACGTTTTTAACAATGTAAGGCGGTGGTTTTATGCTGAATAATTATGAAGAATTATCTCCCGTAGCGATAGACTGCCTCAGAGAGATAGGTAATATAGGCTCGGGCAGTGCCGCTTCGGCGCTGTCGCAAATGCTGAACAAGCCGATAGAAATGCACGTTCCCGATGTGCGTGTGCTGGATTATCAGACTGTTATCGATGAGATGGGCGGTCCCGAGAAGGTCATCACCGGAATCCTTGTAACGCTCAGCGTCGATATCGAAGGCATGATAATGTTCCTGCTGGAGGACACATTCGCGAAGGTCGTACTTTCAACATTTCTTGGCAAGGAAGATGTTGATGTTGTGACACTCGACGAGGGCGATATTTCGGCTATCAAGGAAATGGGCAACATCATGGCGGGATCGTATCTCGGCGCTCTAGGCACTATGACCGGAATGACAATCGATATGAGCACGCCGTCTATGACCGTTGACATGATGGGCGCTATTATGAACGCTCCGATGATCGAATTTTCGGAGGTCGGCGACAAGGTTTTATTTATTAATGACGGCTTTATTATTGATAAAGTTGATATCAAGTCCAACATCATTTTGATTCCGACTGTGGAATCTCTCGACATCTTAATGAAGAAACTTGGTGTTTTCTAATGAGTAATATAACTATTGGTATCGGTGATCTGAAGGTGTGCAGAGCGCCGGATGTGCTGATTACATACGCGCTCGGTTCCTGTGTGGGAGTATGTCTTCTGGACAGCGCGACCTCCGTTGGCGGACTGTCGCATATTATGCTTCCGGACAGCACGGCAGGAACAAACGGCGCGTCGACACCCATGAGATTTGCGGATCTGGCTCTTCCCATGCTTATACGTCAGATGGAGGGAATGGGCGCGAGCCGTATGAGGTTAAAGGCCAAGATCGCGGGCGGGGCGACTATGTTCGCGACGGCAAGCGACAAGTTCAATATCGGCGAACGCAATATTGCCGCTGTAAAGAAGTTCCTTATGCAGAACCATATCCCCATTATTGCTGAGGATATAGGTCTTGATTACGGAAGAACTCAATTATTTTATCCCGAGACCGGCGTGATGGAGATCCGTGCCGCCGCCAAGGGTGTAAAAATGTTTTAATTTCAGATATAGAACCGGCGCTGCTGCTTATTTTGCGGTGGCGCTTATATTTTTGAACCGTAAGGGTGCTTAAAGAACATTACAAAAAGATTGCTTTTTTTGTGAATAATTACTATTGACAATTTGTTCAATAATATTTATAATTTAAATAGGTATTTTCGCGATGACAGAAGGCTTTCATTGTGATCATATCAATATCTTATTGGAGGTTCACTATGGATATCAAGCCTATAATCAATAACACGGCACATAAAAAGGCGCTGAAGGCTTTGGCGGCTCTGTTTGCTTTGCTTTCATTTATTGGCGGACTTGTTGTGATCGTTTCGCGTGCAAAACTGGTGTCCGGTATGTCTGATGTGTCATCCAGCTCATTGATGAGAGATCCCACAGGTGCAATGGGGCTTATCGGCAGTCTGGATGCTTTCCTTGACGGCGGCGCAATGACAAAGATCATGTCGATCTTGTGTTTTGCTTTTTCCGGTATTGCTTTCCTGGTTTCATTTAAAACAAAGGATAAGGTGATCTTCTCCGCAATAGGCTGCGGCGCGGCGCTTGTACAGTTTGTAATGGCGCTGATCATTTCCCCGATTTCTTTAAAGGGATTAATTAATTCCGCTATGAAATCAGCACTTTCGGGGGATGGCAGCGTTTCCTTGGGAACGCCTTTGGCTATTTTGATCATTCTCATTATAATGGCGGCTATTGTTTGTTTTGCTAACATTCTTGGCATTGCGGTGAAGATGGATGATGCTCAGCTGATCAACCGATTCAAGCAGAGCTCTCAGCCGCAGTATCCGCAGCAAATGATGGGTTATCCGCAGTATCAGCAGCCCATGCAGCCGCAATACCAGCAGCCTAATATGATGGGTCAGCCTATGCAGCCTCAGTATCAGCAGCCTATGCAGCAGCCCGTTCCTCAGGCTCAGCCGCAGTATCAGCAGCCTGTTGATCCGCAGGCCCAGCACCCGAGACAGGCTCAGGCGACGCCGCCGGAAAAGCGCGCG